>NZ_NFUX01000017.1:0-87240 GCF_002264385.1 Paenibacillus sp. VTT E-133280 | reverse complement strand
CCAGCAGGATGCAGAGGCCTCAGATGAGCTTGGGAATCAGGATCAGAATGAGCCTAGTAAAGGATTTTTTGCCAGATTATTCGGCTTAGATTCAGACTCTGAATCCGAAGATGAGGCGCAAGATCAGAATACCCAACAAGCAGGCGGGTCATTGTCTGCAACAGAGTCAGGGGAAGAATCGCAAGCCAAAGTGACGCCAAAGTCCAAACTATCTAAGAAGCAAGCACAACAAGAATCACAAGACAGTAATCTAAAGGGAAGCGGCGGGCTACAGAAGAAACGAGACCGCGAGCACTCCAACTCGTTAAAAGAATCCGTCATTTACTGGCAAGGTAATGATGAAATCCCTATGTCCCTGCAAGATACGAAACAAACACTTACTGAGGTAATGGGACTTGGCACAAGCTTTGATGTGACGTTTAGACAGATGTCCTTTGGCGGACATAAGACAGCTCTACTCTGTTTAAGTGGATTTACTAATACAGATGTGACCGATGATATTCTGAAACGTCTGACCTATCTCACATCTGAGAATCTGTCAACGGGTGTGCTGTCTAGCTTTATGAATGAATATGTCCCTCACATTCAGGTGGAAGAGGGAAATTCTTTAAGTGAAAGTATCGAGAAAGTACTAGAAGGCTTGAGCGTGCTATTCGTCGAAGGTGAGAACAAAGTTATCATCATGGATACTCGTTCTTATCCTAGTCGCAGTCCAGCCGAGCCTTCGATTGATCGGGTGGTGCGCGGTGCGCGCGACGGTTTTACAGAGACTTTACTGAGCAATATCTCGCTTGTAAGAAGACGGGTTCGTGATCCAGGGCTGAAATATGAGCTATTTCGGGTTGGACGACGGACACAGACAGATGTCTGCGTGGCTTACATTGATGATATTGTTGATAAAACACAAGTTAAGTCTGTTATCGACAAAATCAAAAGCATTGATATTGATGGTATTCCTCTGGCAGATAAACAATTAGAGGAGGCAATTATCGGCGGTGGATGGAATCCATATCCTATGGTGCGTTATTCTGAACGCCCTGACGTCGTAGCTTCCAATTTATTAGAGGGACGGGTAATACTGTTTGTAGATACCTCACCTATTGTTATTGTTCTTCCAACTACTTTTTTTGATCTTTGTCAGCATGCAGAGGAGAATCGTCAGACTCCTTTTATGGGAACGTACTTGCGGTGGGTCCGTTTCATCGGTATATTTGCGTCCATGTTTCTGCTGCCGCTATGGATGTTGCTTGTCATTCATCCTGAACTAAAGCCGGCTGTGCTGGATTTCATTGGACCTCAAAAGACCGCCAGAATTCCAATACTCGCCCAGTTTCTAATTGTGGAGCTTGGGGTTGATTTACTGCGGATGGCCGCAGTACACACACCAACGCCTTTAGGATCAGCGATGGGTCTGATTGCTGCCATACTGATTGGTGATATAGCGGTACAGAGTGGTTTGTTTGTAAATGAGGTAGTTCTGTATATGGCTGTTGCCTCCATCGGTATGTTTGCAACCCCGAGTTATGAGCTGGGTCTTGCGAATCGAATAGTCAGGCTTGTGTTATTAGTAGCCGTTGCGGCATTCCAGGTGCCAGGATTTATGATTGGCACGACGTTACTGACTATTTTCCTAACTACCCATCGGTCCTATAACTCCTCTTATATGTGGCCGTTTATACCTTTTAATGCAAAGGCAATGAGTGAAATTCTAGTGCGCAAGCCAGTCTTAAGCTCGAAGAATAGGCCGTCTTTCAATAAAACTAGAGACAATACAAGAGTGCCGCCTACTCAAAAGAATGATTAACAATCGTAGGAAAATACAAAACTACTGCAAATTAGTCCATTCAATGGAGTTCCCACTGTCTGTTATACTGAATACACTAAAGACAGGGTGGAACCTTGATATTCCACAGAAATTGGAGGACTAAAGAATGTTTCTACACGGTACTAGCCGAATTAACGATGCTGGGCATTTGGAGATCGGCGGATGTGATGTAACTGAATTGAAGGCGGAATATGGAACCCCGCTATATATATTGGACGAGCAATTGGTGAGACAACGTTGCCGGGAATATATGGATGCTTTTAAATCCTCTGGACTTGGGTTCCAAGTAGCTTACGCAAGTAAGGCGTTCTCAGTAATGGCTATGGTTCGTTTGGCTGATGAAGAAGGCTTGTCGCTTGATGTTGTATCGGATGGCGAACTTTATACTGCTTTGCAAGCTGGCTTTCCTGCAGAACGTATTCATTTTCATGGCAACAATAAGACGTCAGAAGAGATTGAAATGGCGATTGATGCCGGGATCGGCTGCTTTGTAGTCGATAATCTGGTAGAACTTAATCTTTTGCAGTCGATTGCATCACGTAAAGAAGTTAAGGTTAACATCTTATTACGTGTGACACCAGGTGTCGAAGCACATACGCATGAGTATATTACAACAGGCCAGACCGATTCCAAATTCGGATTTGATATCGGTAATGGAGCAGCTTATGAAGCAGTTAAAGCAGCAGTCAGCAAAAAGAATTTAGTGCTGCTTGGCGTACACTCCCATATTGGTTCTCAAATTTTTGAAACGGATGGATTCCAGCTTGCTGTTGAACGTGTAGCGAGTTTTGCTCGTAGTGTTAAAGAAGGTTTGGATGTGGACTTCCGTGTAGTAAACCTAGGTGGAGGTTTCGGTATTCGTTATGTTGAGGGTGATACCCCGTTACATGTTTCTGAATATGTAGGTGCAATTACGGATGCCGTGAAGACTCATTTTGCTGGAATTTATAATGCTTTGCCTGAAATTTGGGTGGAGCCGGGCCGCAGTATTGTTGGAGATGCAGGGACTACACTTTATACAGTAGGTACGAACAAGGATATTCCAGGCGTGCGTAAGTATGTTGCTGTTGACGGTGGGATGACTGATAATCCACGTCCTGCATTGTACCAATCTAAATACGAGGCATTACTTGCTAATCGTGCGAATGAAGAGGCTACAGAAACTGTATCCATCGCTGGTAAATGCTGCGAGAGCGGAGATATGCTGATCTGGGATGTTGAACTGCCTGAGGCTGAAAGCGGTGATCTGTTGGCTGTAGCCTGCACAGGCGCTTACAATTACTCGATGGCGAGCAACTATAACCGGATTCGTCGTCCGGCCTTAGTGTTCGTTCAGAACGGACACAGCGATCTTGTAGTGCGCCGCGAAAGCTATAATGATCTTATTGCCAACGATATTGTTCCTGAGCGTATCGCTAAACAAGCTGCTGTAGCTAAGTAACAGCCGTTAATGTTAGGTAGGGAAAACTGGTAAGGCATAGAGAGCAAGCAGGAATTACTCCTGCTTGCTTTGCTTTGTGCGTGGTTTCATAGTAATATAATTGAGGTATTCTAAATTTGTTAATTTTGAAAGGGGTCATTTACATATGGCAAAGCAAGCGAAAATTACTCTTGAAAATGGCGGCGTAGTGCTGATCGACTTGTTCGATCAAGATGCACCAAACACTGTAGCTAACTTTGAAAAGCTAGCAAAAGATGGTTTCTACAATGGATTGACATTCCACCGTGTTATCCCTGGTTTTGTAGCTCAAGGCGGATGTCCTAACGGAACTGGATCTGGTGGTCCAGGATACACAATCAACTGCGAAATCAACCCAAACAAACACGAGCGCGGAACACTTGCTATGGCACATGCGGGTAAGAACACAGGCGGAAGCCAGTTCTACATCTGCTATGCACCGCAACCACACTTAGATGGAGTTCACACTGTATTCGGTAAAGTAGTTGAAGGTATGGATCTTGTTGATACTTTCAAAGGACGCGACAAAATGACTTCGGTAGAAATCATCGAAGCTTAAGAATTCTTAATTTAAAAAGGCTAGTCTCCAGATTATCGGAGGCTGGCCTTTTTCTTATTTAATAAGGAATCCGGCTTATTCTTTTACGTCTCGATTTACGCTGCTCTGGCACCCAGAAGAATACTAAATACATGAGCAGAAACACAAAGAAGGCAAACAACTCTTCAACAAGCAGGTAATAAGGATAAGGTCCGAAATAATCCAATACAGAATAAGTGCTGGGCTTATGAGATAGGAACATGTAGTTAGACCCTAGGATGTAATTGGCGATCCACACACAGGCGGCCACAATGTTTAGTCCAAACAGGGTGAACAGGAGAGATTTCCAAGTGGGCTTATAGCCCTCAATCCAGGTCATATAAAGAGAAGCGAGAACAATACCACCATGTGCTATAAAGAACAGTAGAAATCGGAAATGAGGGAACGGATAGACCAGATTCGGTGTGAGTAAAGCAATGAATGCTCCACCTATCCCAGCAAAATATAGAAAGGAGTAAAGTGTTCGGCTGCGAGTTATCAGCATGATAACAGATAATAGTAAAGTAATTCCGCATAGTTCGAATGGGAGTGAGCTGCTGGATTGCCATACGCCTTGAGAGAGGTACCATATTTGAAGTCCTGTTTCTGAGAATAAAAGTATAATGATCAGCAGCAAACGCACACTTTGCCGAAGTCTCACATCAGTCCGAATCTCGAATCTTAAACTGTAAAACAGTATACAGACCAATGTAATGATAGACAGAGCAATCCAATGTGAAGGGGAGAACATAATGAAATCCTCCGTACGCTGTCGATCAAAATAAGATGAAAGATGCATGAACCAACCTCCTTCGTACCTGAAAAGTACTTCAAAAAACAAATTTATAAACATTGATATTTTCTGTTTCTGAACATCCATAAAATGGTTAAATATGTATGGATTCTGTCAACTGCCCACAAAAGGATGTCTTTTCATTATTTTAACATAAGATGGGGCGATGGGCGCGGTATTACATAAGAAGCAATCGAGCATGCGGAATGGCAGAGATTACGCTTCAAGTGGGGATATAAACACAGAAAAATCAAATTGGAAAAGGAATTGGAGGCTATAGGATAATGTTAAAGAAAAGAATAAGTGTGATGATCGTTATTCTGTTGCTTGTGGCGCAATATGCTTATGGCATCGGGTTCACTCCACAAGTACAAGCAGCGGCAATCGATCAAGAGCGGAATATCATCACCAGTGTCTCAATGGCTGTATATGGTGCAGACGGGCAGACGGTAACGGATAGCGTCTATGAACAAGATGCTAATGTAACATTAGATTATGCGTGGTCTCTTCCTAAAGCTCATCAATACAAGCAGGGAGATACCTTTACCTTTCAGCTTCCAGAGCAGTTTCGGCTTTTTAATGATATTAACGGTGTGTTAGTCTCAGAGGATGGAGATGTAGGAACTTTTACAGTTGAGCAGTTATCACATCAAGTAACAATGATCTTTAATGACTACATAGAAACGCATGATGACGTGCAAGGAACGCTTCGGATCAATACTAAGTTTGATAAACAAAAAATCTCAGGAAGTACTATTCAGCAGATTTTATTTCCGGTAAGCGGTGGTGTTCAGACGGTTACTGTGAATTTTAAACCAAATGTAGGATCGACCATTGAGAAGAGGGGGATTCCTCAGGGTTTTAATGCAGACCATATTCTATGGTCGGTTGACGTAAATAAATCATTAAAAACTGTTGGAAATGCAGTTGTAACGGACCCTATACCATCAGGTTTGTCACTTAGCTCTCCGGTTACTGTGAGTGTGTATCAACTGAGTATCCAGTTGGACGGTTCGGTAACGCAAGGAGCACTACTCGATACCAGTAAATATTCTACAGCGTTCACTGGAGGAACGTTAAATGTTCATTTCACTGATCCTGCGATATCGAGTGCTTACCGTATTGAATACTCCACAGCTATTATTGATGAGCATCGGCTAAGCTTCACGAATACAGCGACTTTTTCAGGAGAGGGGCAAGTTCCTGTAAGTTCCTCTGCTACTGTTCAAGTAGAACGAGGAGGAAGTTTGAACAAGTATTCTAGCGGATATGACTGGAGCAATCAAATCATTTCCTGGGCAATCGAATATAATTTTAATGAACAAAAGATCTTGCAGGGAGATGCAAAACTAGCGGATTTATTTGATGATTCTCAAGCGTTAGTAGCGGATTCGTTAAAAGTGTATAAGGTGCAGTTGGATTCAACGGGTGCACCAACGTTAGGAAATCTTTTGAAAAAGGATCTTGATTACACTGTAGTTGCAGCTTCAGACGTGAGTAAGACGGGGTTCTCCTTGCAATTTAATCAGGATGTATCCTCCCCCTTTCGAATTGAATATAAGACTAAAGCAGTAAACCGTGTGTTTGCAGATACTACAATCACGAATACAGTTACGGATAGTACCTACACTGAACAGGCTACTCGTTTAATACGTTCAGCCATTCTGTATAAGAATTTATCAGACGTAAATTATCAGAATAAAACGGTTGGATGGAAAGTCACATTAAACAGTGATAACTATCCAATGGACCGGGTTGAAATTACAGAAACGTTCCCGTTTGGTGGATTGAAATTCATCCCAGAATCGCTTGTCATTAGAGATACTAAAGGGTCCGTATTGAATCCTTCCAAATATAGTTTGGTTTACAATGCTCCTGTTCAGTTCAATAAAGGATTCAAGGTGGTCTTTAATTCGCAGATTACTGGTCTTTATACGGTTAGCTATACAACGGAATTTAATAAGGAATGGATTTGGTCTAATACTGAAAATTTCAATAACAAGGTTAGGATGGAATGGTTAGACACGTCCGAAATTCCTCGCAGAACAGAAGCAGAAGGGCTATTTATTCCAAGAGCCGAAGCGAAAAGCAATGGTTTGAAGTTTGGTTCTTATAATGCTTCAACTAAAGAATTAGCTTGGACATTAGGGGTCAACTATAATAGCAAAACGGTTGCAGAGTCAGTGGTCGTGGATATTTTGAAATCGGGTCAAACCCTGGTTCCTGGATCGCTGAAAGTGTACACCATGAATGTTGCTAAGAATGGAGACCCAACGAAAGGTGTCGAGGTAAACAGTAGCAAATACACTTATAGTGTCAGTGCTACTAACGAGTTGAAGGTCTCTTTTAAAGACAGCATTCATTCCGCTTATTATATCGACTTTCATACAAGTCTTGAAGGCCAAGTCATCGGTACTTCTATTGAGAATAAGGCCAATCTTTATGATGGAATAAAGAAGGCTTCCAAGGATTTAAATGCTTCTGTAACGATCCCTCATGGGGATGAATATCTCTTAAAGGATGGTGCTCAGAAAGGTGATAAAATAGATTGGAGTATTCAAATCAATAGCGGTCAGTCTACGGTGAAGAATGCTGTAATCAAAGATACGCCTAGTGCTAATCAGATTTTACTGCAGGACTCATTCCACTTGTATCCAACAAGCGTAGCAGAGAACGGGGACATAACCAAAAGATACCCTGAATTGATTCAGGGTATCGATTACAGCCTAGAAATAAAAACGGATGTAGACGGCAAGCAGTCGTTTGATTTAAGCTTCGCCAAGGAGATTAGTAAACCTTATATTCTCGACTATCAATCCCTGATTATGGCGAATACAGGAGATAAAGTTACTAATACTGTTCGTTTCAGTGGTCATAATGTTAATGAAATTAGTAAAGATTCTTCTAAAGAAATTATCGTCGGTGTGTCGAGTGGATCAGGATCAGGTAGCGGGGTTAGAGGCTCCTTGATGATCAAGAAGCTGGATGCAGAGGACAACTTGAAGACGCTGGGAGATGCAACTTTTGCACTCTATCGTCTAAACGGCTCAGACCGGGTATTTATGAATAGCTTAACCACAGATTCCACAGGTACAGCAACATTCAATAAATTATGGTTGGGTAACTACGTATTGATTGAGACGATAGCTCCTATTGGCTATGTACTTGATCCTACAGAGCATCCAGTGTCCGTTCAGTCTTCATCAACGAATCAACTCGTAATTACAAATCAAAAAGCAATTGAGCCTACGCCTACTGCAACACCAGAGTCAACTATAGCTCCAACAGCAACACCGACACCGACCTCATCAGCTTCGTCGGAACCAATGGTTACTCCGTCAACAGATCCGACTGTAGCACCAACTTCAACACCAATATCAGGAATCCCAGGAGGCCCGGTGACACCAACATCCACGAGTTCGCTGGTGCCGGGAGTAATCATCAATGATCCGGCAGTACCTGCTGGCCCTGGGAATACGACCAATCTGGAATCCACGACATCAGAAGAAGTGGGAACACCGGATTTAGTTATTACAGATGAAGATGTTCCGTTAAGAGAAGTCGACATTGTTGATGAGGAAGTACCGAAGGGGCCGGTGAACAATAGCACTTCAAGTGCTCCTCAGCTTCCTAAGACGGGAGAAAGTAGCTCTGCACCGCTTTATATGATTGGTATTGGATTAATAGCCATTGGCTTTATTCTAAACCGTGTGTTTAAACGGAGGGGAAACAGGTAGCAAGTCTTTGTTTAGAGTATGAACAGCGATTGAAATAAAAAAGCATCCGGCAAAAAATTGTCGGGTGCTTTTTTACGTTTGCCCAAAACTCAAAACATCCCCACAAACATCAATCGATCGCTGGGAAGGAAGTCTCAAATTCAGTTTGTTTGTGTGTGCTTTTGGCAGAAATAGCCCCACCGTGGAGCTCTGTGATGCTCTTTGCAATCGCGAGTCCTAATCCGCTTCCACCAGTCTCTCGGGAACGTGATTTATCGACGCGATAAAATCGCTTAAATAAGTGGGGGAGATCCGTGGCAGGGATCGGGTTGCCGTAATTCTTGCATGTAGCAATCACTCTATCGTCTGTTCTATAAACTGTAATATCTAGAATCTTACCTTCTTTACCGTATCTAACCGCATTGGTAAATAGATTCTCATATAATCGAACTAACTCATCCGCATCACCAAGGATAATCAAAGGGTCCTTATCCGTATGAATATGATAGGTCATATCCGCTTGCTCAAGTACGGGAGCGAATTCCTCGACAAGCTGTTCAAGCAGCTTTCCGAGATCAACAGGCTCAATATTAAGGGGGAGCCCGCTGCTGCTAACTCGTGTATATTCGAATAAATCGTCAATTAGCTTTTTAAGAGTCAGAGATTTCTCATAGGCAATATTCACATAATAACGAAGCTCGACCTCGGTCTTATAACGATCCTTTTCTACATACTCCAGAAATCCGAGTACAGAAGTTAGAGGGGTTCGGAGATCATGTGATACTCCTGTAATTAGGTCGTTTTTGGCTTTCGCAGCTGCTCGTTCTTCCTCTATAGCTGATTTTAGCTTGCCAGCCATGAGGTTCATATTTTCGGCGAGTTTACCAAGTTCATCCGTACCTGATACCGGTACCTGAAAAGATAAATTGCCGTCTGCAATAGCTTGAACCCCGCTCGTAATGTTTTGAAGATTACTGGTTGTATTTCTGGATAGTTTAAGGATGAAAAAAATAAATAAAGGAATTCCAATAAGAATCACTACAGGAATAGACCCGATGTTATTGATTACCCAGTGGATGAGTCTAACCCCCCAGAAAGAACGAGAAGGGTTTAGCCATAGCAATAGGGATATGCCATAATAGCCGACCAATACGATTGCTGCTGTAAGTGCTAGACTCGTTAAGCTGAAGCCAACGATTTTCCAGGATAGGGTATCGAATCGTTTAAAGTTCAACTAGAAGAACCTCCTTTCTCCAATTTGTAGCCAACGCCCCATACCGTCTTCAAATATTGTGGTTTTCTTGGGTTAGCTTCAATTTTTTCTCTGATTTTTCGAATGTGAACCATGAGCGTATTATTGCTTTCGAGAAATTGTTCTTTCCATACCTTAGCGTAAATTTGCTCCATGCTTAGTACTTGTCCCCTGTGACGGGCGAGCAGCTCCAGAATTGCAAATTCTCTCGGAGTAAGTTTAACTGGCTGATCATCCACGCTAACTTCATGCGTAACCGAGTTAATAACCAAGCCATCAATGATGATTTCATCCTGTTTGGCACTTAGATCTAACATGTAATTCCGGGTTCTACGCAGCTGAGATTTAATGCGGGCGACAAGCTCCAACGGACTAAAAGGCTTCGTAACAAAATCATCCGCACCTACACTGAGTCCCGTGATTTTGTCTAGTTCCTGACCCTTAGCAGATAACATAATAATTGGAAATTTATGTGTTTCGCGAATTTTAATACAAGCCTCGATACCATCCATGTTGGGCATCATGATATCTAGAACCATTAGGTCTATAGTTTCATTGTTGATAATTTCAAGTGCTTCCAGCCCGTCACGGGCAGTGAACAGGCGGTATCCCTCGTTCTCCAGATAGAGCTGCATGAGTTTAATAATTTCTGCTTCGTCGTCAACCAAAAGTAATGTTGCGTTGTGCATTACTCAGCGTCCTTTCTTGTAAAGCCTCCTTACTACAAGAAGTATACATTTCCGTAAAACATTCAGGCAAATGGCAGATCACGTGCTGAAAGACTAACAACGATCCAAGAGAAACTTAAAGCTAGAATATAGCCGCCTGCATAACAGAGATGCGGATGCCAAAAAGTACTGATAGCTTGGGAAAGCTGTCGGTACAGCCCCAATTACCCAAATTACTCGAAGCACCATTCTAGGTTGTTATTTCCTTTAGCTTGCTCCCATCGAAGAGCCTCAATCCATGTTTGAATCTGTGCAGAAAGAACGAGCTGGGGCTTGGAATGCTTTTTTTTAAAGTTGAAAAAGTTCCCATGTTAGGAATCTTCCTTTTTGTAGTTCGTAATCCTTATTTAACATGAGATTTCTTAACAACGGTGGCAGGCAAAAGTAAAGGTAAACTTAATAGTTTCTTAACAAGTCTTAAGATTTGGGAAGCGGCTATGCTATAATAATTTCAAATTCAATAGGTTGGAGGAGAATTGGAAGATGTGGAAAGAGTTTAAAGCTTTTGCCCTGAAAGGAAATGTACTAGATTTAGCCATTGCTGTCGTTATCGGAGCAGCTTTTGGTAAGATTGTGACTTCATTAGTATCTGACATCATTACGCCAATTGTTGGCTTGATAACAGGTGGTATAGATCTGAAGGATCGGGCTCTAAGTGTTATGGTTATGCATAATGAACTGATTATTCCTTATGGGCAATTTTTGCAGGCGGTCGTTGATTTCTTTATTATTTCTTTCTCAATCTTTATGGTGATTAAACTGGCTAATAAATTCCAGCGCAAAGAAGCCGTTAAAGTTGAAGTGGTGGAGACGCCAGCACCCGCAGAAGATATCGTGTTGCTAACGGAAATTCGTGATCTATTGAAACAACAAGAACGTGGTTTGTAATTGAAAAGGAAAAGAAGCGCCTGGAGATAAAGTCCTGGCGCTTCTTTGTTTTCTTCTTTTTATGAAATTATGGAATGGATTATAACTGTACCTCCGTTGGCTTTCTATAGCCCAATAAAAGGGATGGATGTGTAAGAGAGAGACGAATTCTTATAAAAGTTTGTTAATATAAAACCATATCGTTTCTTCTTGTAATCACCATACCTCTCAGAATCAAGTTACAAATTTTAAGTAAATATATAAAACGCACTTGCATTTCGAAGGTGTAAGTGATAATTTTGTTAGTAAGGAAAACTTGAACCTCAATTAAATAAAGGATCAATCCTTCAGGGCAGGGTGTAATTCCCTACCGGCGGTGATGTTGTTGTAGAGTGCTTATTTCTTAAGTTTATCTACCACACTTAGTCCGCTACCCGGCTCGCGTTGTTGACGCGAACGGTGGACCCGGTGAAATTCCGGGACCGACAGTATAGTCTGGATGGAAGAAGGAGAGGTTAACCGCTTGTCTGTTTTAGACAGGTGGACTGCAGTGTTTTCATTTATTATGTGCGATATTTCACAATTACCGTCGTTTGACGGTTATTTACGCACACTTTTATTTGGACTGCCGCTAAACTCTCGCATAACCCATCTTTACTCCTCCTGGAGAATGAGATGGGTTTTTCTGTTTTTATGCATCAGATAGACAGTAAGTGGATAGGAGGAACGAGATGGACAACATGAATGACGAGTTTTATATGTCGCTAGCGCTGGATATGGCAGAACGGGCCCAAGGACAGACCGGAATTAACCCAGTTGTTGGCTGCGTGGTTGTAAAAAATGGAGCGATGATTGGGCTTGGAACTCATTTGCAGCGCGGAACGGGTCATGCTGAGGTGCATGCCTTGAACATGGCGGCTGGTCAAGCTCAAGGCAGCACTGCCTATGTAACACTCGAACCGTGTAGCCACTATGGTAAGACCCCGCCCTGCAGCCAAAGGCTGATCGACGAGGGAGTAGCCAGAGTGGTAGTCGCTTGTGAAGACCCTAACCCTCAGGTGGCGGGTCGTGGGGTTCAAATGCTGCGTGAAGCTGGTATTGAAGTAGAGGTAGGGTTGCTGCGTGATCGTGCGTTGCGGCTGAATGAGCGGTTTATCAAATATATTTTGACAAAACAGCCGTTTGTTACACTCAAGAGTGCCAGTACGCTGGATGGTAACCTAGCTACCAAATCTGGTGACAGTAAATGGATTTCGAATGGAGAAGCGCGGGAGATCGTACATACACTGCGGCATCGGCATCAGGGAATTATGGTCGGTGTGAACACAGTCATTGCAGATAATCCTTCACTGACCACAAGAACGGAAGTGCCGGGCATTAGTCCGATACGGATTGTAATTGATTCTGGACTACGTATTCCATTGGATTCAGCAGTTGTAAGTGACGGTCTAGCGCCTACTATCATCGTGACAACTGAAGCTGCAGATGCTGAAAAGAAAGCAGCGCTTCTTCAAGCAGGTGTGCAAATCATTGTTAGCGGAGCAGGACCACGCGTGGATTTGAAGGCTGCTATGGTAACGCTTGGTGAAATGGAAATCGGATCGATTTTACTTGAAGGCGGAGGTACGTTAAATGGTGCGATGCTGGAGAGTGGGCTAGTTGATCGAGTGATTCTCTTTTTCGCTCCAAAGATTGTTGGCGGTGGTGCTGAAGCGAAAGGGACGTTTGTATTTCCAGGTGTAGAGTTAATGAAGGATGCGATTTCTCTGGAGGGATTGGAAGTAAAAGTGCTCGGAGATAATGTATGTATCAGCGGTACTCCGGTACGCTAAAGTGAATGGTTACAAAACTTAATCGTGTGCTTCCAGAGCAATTTTTGTTCGGAGAGATAGCGGAGAAGTGTTACTCACATAAAACTCCTAGGAGGGAAAGCATGTTCACTGGATTAGTCGAAGAAGTTGGCACTCTGAGAAGTGTCTCCGCCGGTGGAGAAATGATGGTGCTGAACATTGCCGCTTCCGTCATCATGGATGATTTGAAGATTGGTGATAGCGTATCGGTTAATGGCGTCTGTCTTACAGCGACAATTTTAGGCGAGAACTATTTTACTGTGGATGTCATGCCTCAGACCTATCGAAACAGTAATCTGAAGGAGCTACGTCCTGGCAGTAGGATGAATCTGGAGCGAGCAATGGCTGCCGGTGGTCGGTTTGGAGGTCATATTGTTCAGGGACATGTAGATGGCACTGCTGTCATCAAAAGCGTAAAGCGTGATCAGAATGCAGTAGTCTATGAGATTGCGCCGGATCGCAAATCGCTGTTTAAATATATCATCCCTAAAGGGTCGATCACGATTGATGGCATTAGCTTAACAGTAGTAAAGACGACGGCTTCATCGTTTACTGTATCCATTATTCCGCATACGCTAGGGGAAACTGTGCTAACTTATAAGCGGGCAGGGGATAGTGTAAATATTGAGTGTGATGTCCTGGGCAAATATGTAGATCATCTTCTGCATTATGGCTCTGCTGCACAGGATGAAGAAAATGATAGCAGCTCCGGGATTAGTCGTGATTTCTTGGCGGCAAACGGATTTGTATAAATAATGAGTAAGCTTACGAAGATGGAAATAACCCTTCGTAAAGCTATTAGGAGGATAGGATCATGAGCGAACAATCGAAGAAGGATAGTGTCTTGGATCCGATTGAAGAAGCGATATATGATTTAATGCGCGGCAAAGTCATCATCGTCGTGGATGATGAAGATCGTGAGAATGAAGGGGATTTTATAGCTCTTGCTGAACGGGCGACACCAGAAGTCATCAATTTTATGATCACTGAGGGACGTGGTTTGGTCTGTATGCCAATTACCGCTGAACGTGCGGAAGAGCTTGAACTACAGGCTATGGTCAGTCACAATACAGATAATCACGGCACAGCCTTTACTGTATCCGTTGACCATATAGATACAACTACTGGTATATCAGCGGGGGAAAGATCCTTGACTGTAAAGGCCATGATTGACCCTAAAGCGAAGCCGTCTGATTTCCGTAGACCTGGCCATATGTTCCCGCTGATTGCGAAAAAAGGCGGCGTACTGCGCCGTTCCGGACATACAGAAGCTGCTGTTGATTTAGCCCGTATGTGTGGTGCATATCCGGCCAGTGTGATTTGTGAAATCATCAAGGAAGATGGCACGATGGCCCGGTTGCCTGATCTGGTTGAAATTGCGAAGAAGCATGATCTGAAGTTGATCAGTATCAAGGATCTCATTCACTATCGTAATGAAAAGGAACAGCTCGTGAATCGTGAGGTATCCGTGCGTCTGCCTACCGATTTCGGTGAGTTTCAGACCATTGCGTATACGAATGAAGTGGATGATAAAGAACATGTAGCTTTGGTGAAGGGCGATATTTCTGGTGATGAGCCCGTGTTAGTACGAGTACATTCCGAATGCTTGACGGGTGACGTATTCCACTCCCATCGCTGCGATTGTGGTCCCCAGTTTGAAGCAGCGCTTCGACAGATCGAAGCTGCTGGTAGAGGCGTATTGCTCTATATGCGCCAAGAAGGCAGAGGCATCGGTCTTATTAATAAGCTTAAAGCTTATAAGCTTCAAGAAGAAGGACTCGATACTGTAGATGCCAATCTAAAGCTTGGTTTTCCAGCAGATTTACGTGATTACGGGATCGGTGCACAGATTCTGAAGGATTTAGGGATAAGCCAAATTCGTCTCTTAACCAACAACCCGCGTAAGATCAAAGGGCTGGAGGGCTATGGACTGGAAGTTGTTGAGCGTGTGCCAATACAAATGCCGGAAAATAAAGATAACACCAATTATCTCCATACAAAGCAGGCGAAGCTTGGACATTTGCTGTCTTTTGACGACATTGAACAAAATGAGGATTCCAAAGTATAATCACACACAATAAAAAACGAAGGGTAGATGAATGATATGCCGAAATATTTAGAAGGACATTTAGTTTCCGAAGGATTAAAATACGGAGTTGTAGTAGGACGTTTTAATGAATTTATTACCAGTAAGCTATTATCCGGTGCACTAGATGCCTTTAAACGCCACGGTGTTGGTGATGATGAGGTGGATGTAGCTTGGGTTCCAGGTGTGTTTGAAATTCCGTTGATCGCTCAAAAAATGGCGGAAAGCGGTAAATATGACGCTGTAATCACTTTAGGAACCGTTATTCGTGGCTCTACAACGCATTATGATTATGTATGTAATGAAGTCGCTAAAGGGGTAGCTGCTATTAATCTTAAAACCGGCGTACCGACAATTTTTGGCGTAGTTACTACTGAAAATATTGAACAGGCCATTGAGCGTTCAGGAACCAAAGCAGGAAATAAAGGCTGGGATGCTGCGACTGCTGCGATTGAAATGGCGAATCTTAACAAACTGTTTAAGTAAGACAGCTATTGACGAATCAGTCGAATTCGTGCTTATTTATAGTATAAGAAGAAAGCATGGATTATAGAGCCCTTTCTACTTGTGTAGCGTCCATTTGGGCGCTGCACTTTACTTTTTTTTGGCGGGAGGATGCTTCGTGACTGTATTGTACAAGCTGGAAACGTTTGAAGGTCCGCTGGATCTGCTTTTGCATTTAATTGATAAGGCGGAAATCGACATCCAGGACATTCCGGTCGCCGAGATCACCGAACAGTATATGGAGTACCTGCGAAGTATGCAGGAGCTTGAACTGGATATTACGAGTGAATTTCTCGTGATGGCCGCAACCCTATTATCTATAAAGAGCAAGCTATTGCTGCCCAAACCACCGGTCATTGAGATCGATGATTTTGAATATTACGAAGAAGATGAATTTGATCCACGAGCTGAACTCGTTCAGCGACTGATTGAGTATCGTAAATTCAAGAGTATTGCTGTTCATTTAATGGATATGGAGAGCGAGCGGAGCTTGATTTTTACGAAGGAGCCGGAGGATCTGGGGCCATTCGTGCCAGAAGAGATTGACCATACGCTAAAAGGATTACATACTTCCGACCTTATAGCTGCTTTCCGTAAAGCACTAAGTAAGGCGGCAAGAAGGTCATCTTACCAGCGGATCACCCGGGACGAAATATCGGTAAAAGATCGTATACGTGATGTATCGGATGCGCTGCAGCGCAGAGGAAAGGGCGGAAGGCTCCACTTCTCAGCACTGCTGCACGATGAAATGGCGCGACACGAGATCGTAGTTACTTTTCTTGCGATTCTGGAACTGATGAAAATGAAGGCGATATTGTGCTACCAAGAGAAATTGTTTGATGACATCGTAATGGAGTGGAGAGGAGGAGAACACTTCAATGGATTACAAAACGCTGAAATCGATTATTGAGGGCCTGTTGTTTCTATCAGGTGATGAAGGGATCTCTGTGCGGCAAGTTGCCGAAATTACGGAGCAGCGTCCAGAGCTAGCGGCTGGAGCATTAGAAGAACTCAAAGAGGATTATGTAACACAGGAACGGGGGCTGCAGGTAGTCCAAATTGCTGGGAATTATCGGCTGGCAACCTTGCCTGAGCACGCCCATTATTTTGAGCGTTTGGCTTATTCCCCTTCCAGATCAACGCTGTCTCAGGCTGCATTAGAGACATTGGCGATCGTGGCCTATCGTCAGCCGATTACACGGGTGGAGATCGAAGAGATTCGAGGCGTGAAATCGGAACGTGCCATTCATACGCTGAATAATAAGGATTTGATTCATGAGGTAGGTCGTGCGGAAGCCATAGGGCGCCCAATCTTGTATGGGACGACGAAATCATTCTTGGAGAGCTTTGGTCTCGCAAGTCTGAATGAGCTGCCAGAACCATCAAACTTCGAATCCACTGATAATTTGGAAGAGGAGACACAGCTATTGTTCAATAAGCTGGATACCCAAATGTCGTTTGAGGATATTGAGCAATCATAGCTTTTTTTGTTATTCCGCAATGATTTGTATTGCTGGGACAGCCCATAAACCATTGATATGGTTTATGGGCTGTCCCTATTTTTATGAATGGCCACATTTTTTAATCAAACCCCGAATTTTTTCCAGCATAAATTGCCATACTAAACCAAAGGTTCCCATAATTAAGGTTTCTTGGAGGTAAATACGTGACATTATGGCTTGGAATTCCCCTCGGATTGCTGGTAGTGGCAATGATTCTGCTTTTGTCTTCATCTATTGATTTCCGCATCCGGTGCTATAAACATGACAAAAATGATCTGCTCGAGTTAGATGTTAAAACTCTTTTTGGTCTGATCAAACTCCACTATGAGCTGCCCCGATTGGTCTTTAAGGGATTGGAGCAAGGCGTGATTGGGAAGTTTAAAGAAACGGGTACGGCAACAACAGGTGTCGATACTGTAAAGGAAGAGCATTTCGATAAAGAGAGAGTAGAACACTGGCGGGAAAATATACAGCTAGCAGTGAGATCTACACGTGGATTGAAGAAGTGGTTTAAGGAAACCGTATCTCATGTCAAAATATCAAAGCTTGACTGGTCCACGGACTTCTCACTAGGTGATGCAGCAGACACAGCCATAGCATCAGGAGCCGCCTGGGGATTGAAATGGAGCATCGTAGGGTTTATTTCGCAGAGGGTTAAATTGAAACATAATCCACGAGTGTTTGTGAAGCCTGTTTTTCAGGATGAGCCAAGTTTTTCAATGGAGTTGGTATGTGAGGGGAAAATGTCCGTTTCCTATACCTTATACGCATTATTGCGGCTGCTTCTACGTGTCTTGCGAGTGTCGGGGGGAATCGGTAAGTGGAGAAAGTTACTAAAACGGATGCGAAGGGAACCTCACGGGCAAAGTTTAGAATGAAAGTTACATACAAATGTGTGGAAGTGGGGATGATAAGCGCTGTAGAAGCAAGAGTAATCGTACTCAATCAAAGGAGGAAACAATATGAGCGACCATCCTATTCAGGGCCTAATGCAAACAGCGATGGAAAATATTAAGGGTATGGTAGATGTTAATACGATTGTTGGAGATCCAGTACAAACACCTGATGGTAGTATTATTCTGCCGATCAGTAAGGTGGCTTTTGGGTTTGCTGCAGGGGGTAGTGATTATCGAGTGGAGGATTCTATAAGTGGATCCAGCTCCCAAGGCGGCGTCAAAATGCTTCCTTTTGGTGGCGGTAGCGGGGGTGGTGTTTCCATCAGACCGATCGCTTTTCTAGTGGTTGGTAAGGATGGGGTGAACATTGTGCCACTCGACAATCAAACACATTTGTTCGAGAAAATCATCGATGCTACACCTGGGCTCATCGACAAAATCCAGACGATGTTCCAAAGCAGCAGTTCCTCAAGCCAAGCTGGGACACCCGCTGCTCAAGCTTCACAACCACCAGCTCAAGCCTCACAAGCACCTGCTAAACCCGATCCAAGTAGATCTCAATCTTCAACACATTAGATACACATAATTGTTCAAATAGCCTCGGGGATATCGCCATACATCAGGCGGTGTCCCTTTTTGTGTGGAGAGGACATACCCTAAGGCTGGTCCGCATACACTTGTACAACATAGGCATGAAATGAATCACTCTACTTAAGAACCGATAAGAATCCGGAGGATAAATATGAAGACAATAACCCGTAAATTTCCAATCGCCTTATTACTGAGCATTTTGCTGCTGTTTCTGACACCGCTAACGTTGATTCATGCGGAGAACAGCTCCATATCTACGCATGCAAGGGCAGCGGCGCTGATTGATGTGGAATCCGGGCGTATTTTGTATAGCAGTCGAGGAGATGAGCCTATGCTTATTGCCAGCCTGACTAAAATAATGACCGCCCTCGTTGCTATTGAGAATGGTGATTTAGCCTCAAAAGTCAAAGTTGGTAAAAATGCTTTCGCCAAAGAAGGCTCCTCTATTTATTTACAGCAAGGTGAAGAGATGACGCTGGAAAATATGCTGTATGGTTTAATGCTGCGCTCAGGGAATGATGCGGCAACAGCGATCGCTGAACATATCGGCGGTTCTGAAGAAGGGTTTGTATACCTGATGAACAATAAAGCTGAAGAGCTCGGATTAAAAAATACTCATTTTGCTAATCCGCATGGTCTAGATGCTGAAGGCCATTATTCGAGTGCTAATGACTTAGCTGTACTGACGGCGTATGCTCTTCACAATCCTGTATTTAAGCAAATCGTGAAGACGCAGGAGAAAACTGCTGACAATCCAAATGAGAAATGGGATTACAAGTGGAGAAACAAGAATAAAATGCTGTACTTATATGAGGGTGCTGACGGTGTGAAGACAGGGTATACCAAAAAAGCGCTACGATGCCTTGTCAGCTCTGCGACCAGAAACGGACAGCAGCTTGTCGCAGTCACCATAAATGATGGAGATGACTGGAATGATCATGCCTCACTGCTGAACTTTGGGTTTAATCACTACCCACTAAAAACAATGATCGAACGCGGGGACCCCGTGAGCGGTTATAACTTCGTGACAGCTAAAAAATTTGCCTATCCGCTCGGACCAGGCGAGCAGGATAGAGTGACCACCAAACTTGTCTTAAATCAAAAGATTACCGAACCCGCTCAAGCAGCAAGATCGAACTTTGGATTGCAAGGGGTTCTGGTTCTAGATCTCGGTGGCAAGGAGATAGGCCGGGTTCCAGTGTATACACGAGAGTCCTTACCTCCTGAGGAATCTGCTTATACTAAAAAATATAGTACAACGCAAGCGCTAACTTATCCTGCCGATGATTGGTTTCAGGCTATAGGGAGTGCACTGAAGGCGTTATTTAAATTGGGCGAAAGTTCCAAGTAAGCAGCTAGCTGATTAATGAAGAGGGAGGCGTATCCATGATTAACGGGATCTGGCTAGGAATGATCATCATCGGTTTTCTGTTCGCCGCCGTTAACGGCAGAATGGATGAATTTACAGCCGCCGTATTCGACGGAGCCAAGAGTGGGGTTACAGTAAGTTTCGGCCTAATAAGTGTACTTGTATTCTGGCTAGGAATCATGCGGATCGCAGAGGATGCTGGTTTGCTTAAAAAAATAGCCAAGATTCTTGGGCCAATCGTAGCCTTCCTCTTTCCAGATGTGCCAAAGGGTCATCCTGCAATCGGATATATTCTCTCCAACATGAGCGCTAATTTGCTTGGACTTGGCAATGCGGCTACACCTATGGGGATCAAGGCGATGCAGGAGCTGCAGAAGCTCAATCCGGATAAAGAAACGGCCACACCAGCCATGTGTACCTTGCTAGCGCTTAACACAGCAAGTATTACGCTGATTCCCGCGACCCTAATTGCGATCCGATTGAATTATAATTCGACAGATCCTGCGGGGATAGTCGGCACAACCCTTGCTGCAACAGCAGTGGCGACTCTTGCAGCGATTGCGGCGGACCGTTTTTTCCGAAGGATGACATTGTTGCGCAAACCTCCAAAGCCGCCGTCAGCCAAGTCTGGTTCTGTTCCAATGGCGAAGACTTCGCTGCCTAATTCTTCATTGAAAGGGTGAACATGACTTGTACCAGTTAATCAGTCTCATATCGGCATGGGCGATTCCGGTCATGATTACGTTCATCCCGCTCTATGCTTTTACGCGTAAAGTCCCAGTGTATGAGTCATTTGTTGAAGGGGCAAAAGATGGATTTGGTACGGCAATCGCGATTATTCCTCATCTTGTAGGTATGCTTGTAGCGATCAGCGTCTTTCGCGCATCGGGCGCACTCGACTTCCTAATGGGATTCATATCTCCTGCGCTAAGGGGGCTTGGTGTACCTCCAGAAGTGCTGCCACTAGGCCTTCTGCGGCCTCTCACAGGGACAGGCTCTCTTGCTTATACCACGGATCTGATTCGCGTTCATGGACCAGACTCTCTAATCGGCATGATTGCCTCTACCATACAGGGCAGCACGGACACAACACTTTATGTATTAACGGTTTATTTTGGAGCTGTAGGTGTGCGTAACGGCCGTTATGCGCTTAAGGTAGGTCTCTTCTCCGATGTCGTTGGCTTCGTCGCCGCGATCGCGGTCTGCCTCCTGCTTTTTGGGTAGTCGGCGTCACCCTCAAACCTCCCTCGACATATGCTATTGCAGCAATGTGGAGGGAGGCAATCCGCTATGAACTATAAAGGTTTTATCCTGCATCAGTCTCGCTGTACTTCCATAAATGGCAAAGGTTTTGATTTTTGGGTTGGTGTTGAAGGAGCCATTTATGCAGCACCGCTGCTGACCGATCCGGAGTATATTCACATTTGCTTGGAAGGTGATTTCAGCCGGGAAGACGGCACCCCTCCATTATCTGGAAGGAAAGAGCAGCTATTTGCCACAGATAAACTCATTTTAGAACTGGTAGAGCGCTACCAAATCTCCCCTTTAATCATCGAACCCCACAATAATTACTGCCCAGGAGCATTTTTTCCATGGAATGAACTTGTGATTTATCCCTCTGATGGTTATCATTAATCTGAGGTGACTAGTCGAAAATGGAAAGATTACAGAAAATTTTGGCGCAGGCCGGTGTGGCGTCCAGACGTAAGTGTGAAGAAATGATTTTGGCCGGTAAAGTGGAAGTCAACGGGGAACTCGTAACTACGCTTGGCACGAAGGTGGACCCCGCAACAGATATTATTAAAGTCTCCGGTAGACTGATCCGGGGCGAGAACAAAATCTATATTATGTTCAACAAACCTAAAGGCGTTATTACAAGTGCTTCCGATCCAAAGGGTCGCAAGGTTGTAACAGACTACCTTAAAGGAATTACAGAACGGGTTTACCCTGTAGGCCGTCTGGATTACGATACGGAAGGACTGCTGCTGTTAACGAATGATGGAGATTTCGCTAACTTGCTTACCCATCCTAAGCATCATGTACCTAAGACGTATCATGCAACGGTCAAGGGTATTCCGCATGGCACTGCATTGGACAAGCTAAAAGCCGGCATCAAGCTGGAGGATGGCATGACAGCGCCTGCTGAGGTGGAGTACAAGGATATTGACGAAGCGAATAAAGAAGCAGTAATCAGCATAACGATTCACGAGGGACGTAACCGTCAGGTACGACGCATGTTTGATGCGATTTCACACCCCGTTATCCGTCTGAAGCGGATTTCTTTCGGGGATATTATGCTGCAAAATCTTAAACGTGGCTCCTACCGTCATTTGACCAAAGATGAAATTAACCATCTGCAGCAAATTGCCAAAGCAGGATTACTCAAAGAAAGAACTCCACGTAAAGAGTCATAAAGACACACAATATTCACAATTAAACCCCCTAATGCTGTGACGAAATTCGCTATAATGTTCATAGGATGTTCACACCTTACAACATAAGTATGAGTTGCGTCACAGAAGGGGGCTTTACATGTGGGTAAAGCGAGAAAACCAATTCAAATCGTAATTCTGTTTCTAATCGTTCTAGTGGGTGGTTATGCAATTGGTTCCTCTGTATTTGGTGGAAGCGGAAAACCAGAGGAAGGTAGTAAAGCGCCTGCCATTGATTTGCTGGGTCTTGATGGACTGGGGCATACATTAGACGAGTATAAGGGTAAGACTATTGTGCTGAATTTCTGGGGCTCATGGTGCACGCCTTGTGTAAAAGAAATGCCGGCTCTCCAAGCACAATGGGAAAAATGGAAGGACAAAGATGTAGTCGTTATTGGAATCAACGTAGGTGAAGATCAGATGACTGTTGAAAATTTTGTGAAGCAAGTCGATATTGATTTTCCGATTTTGATGGACACGGGACGAGACGCTGTACGAAGTTATGGTATTTCTCCACTCCCCACTACTTTTTTCATTAATGCAAAGGGTAAAATTGACAGCATTCATATTGGCCAGCTTGATTTAGATTCACTAGATGATCAAATTGGGAAGCTGGTGGATTGATGAGTGAACGCGAGGCTTTTATAACCAATACCAAATGTGAATGTGGCCACCAGAACCCTGTAGGCACTGTTCTATGTGAAGCATGTGGAAAGCCGCTTGGCAAAGAATCGGACTGGGGCGAGAATCTGGAAATGCGTTATGATGGTGTAGCCCGTCGTTCGCAGCGTGTTAATCCAAGCGTTATTGATCGAGTTTGGAACTTTTTTTCATCTGTAAAAATAGCCATTTATCTTATCGTTTTGACACTGTTAGGCTCTATGCTGGGAACCGTTTTCCCACAGGAGAGTACTTTTCTTAATATTGATGCATCGACTTATTATAAGCAGGAGTACGGAACAGCTGGGGACATCTACTATAAACTTGGACTTTCACATACATACGAATCCTGGTGGTTTGTGACTCTACTCGTAATGATTGGCGCTTCATTAGTCATTTGTAGTTTGGACAGAGTACTTCCGCTGTATAAGGCATTAACTAGGCAGAAGATTCGGAAACATCGTCAGTTCTTAATCCGGCAAAAGGCTGTGCTAGTTACTGAAGTGCATGAAGAACCAGAAGCTTGGGTTGCTCGGGTGGTTCAGCCTATGCGTAAAAAGGGCTACCGAGTCAAGACGGATGGAGGAGCGCTGCTGGCAGAGAAACACCGCTTCAGCCGCTGGGGACCTTACGTAATACATATTGGTTTGATTATTTTTTTACTTGCTGTACTGGCAAGAGGATTGCCGGGTCTCAACATGGATCAGCATCTTGCTTTCCCGCAAGGGGAGATTACACAGATTCCGGATACCACCTACTATTTAAAAAACGAGAAATTCACCGTAGAGTTCTACACAGATGAAGAGATGCCTGAGGAGTTTCGGGGCAAAAAAATCCTTCCAAAATTATTCCAAACTAAAGCAGTGCTATATAAATGTACCGCGGATTGCGCAGATCCTACTAAGGAACCGCAGCTTACCGAGGTGACAACACATGATATCCAAGTAAACTCACCTTTGGATTATAAAGGATTGAAAGCGTATCAGTTTGATTATGATCTAACACCTGTACTGCGTTCTGTACAGCCAGTGCTTAAGAACTCCACCACTGGGGAGTCGTACGGTAAATTTAAACTGGATATGAAGAATCCGCAGCGTACAATTACAGCGGGACCCTATACGATGACTTTAAAAGAAAAGTATATGGATTTTGGACTCAATGAGGATGGTCAGCCGATATCTAAGTCGCCTTATCCGAATGCACCAGCATTCTTATTCTTGATTCAAGGACCGGATTTGCCAGCAGAAGGGCAGCAGTACTTCTATTTTCCTAAGCAGGTGGATAAGTCTCAGTTTCAGCAGGTGGCTATTAACGATAAGCTTGGTGGCAGCAATAGATTTCTTGAGCTTGAAGTGGACAACATGAGCGATGTTGATTTTTCGGAATCGACTACATACTTGAATATACGTATTGATCGTGCAATGCCTTTTGTATGGTTAGGTGCAGCAATCGTGATGCTGGGTTTAGTCCTTGGATTCTACTGGCAGCATAGACGCATCTGGCTTACCGTTGTAAACGGAGAGCTAATACTCGGAGGACATACGAACAAAAATTGGTTCGGTTTCCGTCGTGAGATCGTTTCTATTTTAGAAAAAGTAGATATGGTAGTCGATGAAAAATCAATAGATAATGGAGGAGGCCTAACATGAGCTTGCTCGATATCAGCAGCGCTGTCTTTATTGCCGCATTCTTATTATACAGCGGGTCGTTTATGTTATTCACTATCGCTATCATGGGTCGCAAGTGGTCGGGCCGCAAGCCAGAGGAACATACTGCTCGATGGGGTAAAATAGCTTTTATTGTTTCTTCTATAGGTCTTATCTTTCATCTTATTTATTTCTTTACACGTTGGTTTGGTGCAGGACATATTCCAGTCAGCAATATGTATGAGTTCATGACTTTCTTATCCATGATGGTTATGGTAGCCTTTACAGTGATATACGCGATCTATCGCAAAGTTATTCTCGGTCTGTTTGCAGTTCCAATTAGCATTATTGTGATGGCGTACGCAGCTGTATTTCCACAGGAGGTTCAGCCGTTAATTCCATCCCTGCAATCGAACTATCTCAAGATCCACGTAACACTGGCAGCACTGGGTGAATCCTTTTTCGCGGTAGGATTTGCGGCAGGACTGATGTATCTGCTGCGGACTGTTAATTTTGCAAGTAAAGAGAAGGCGGATCGTAAGCAACAGAGACTGATTGAATTTACTCTCTTTTCAATCATTGTTATAATTGGGTTTCTGGGTTCAGTTTTTGCTTTCCGCGGAGCAGGTTATGAGACTGTTTTTGTCCGTCACAACGTTACGATTGACAGCGCAGGGCAGGAAAATAGTACAATAGAGAAAGTGAGTTATCGAATGCCGCCGATTGTGGCTCCTCACAATAGCGAAATTGAAAGCTTCCAGTCGTTTCTTGGCATGAAAGAACCTCTCTTTGAAGCTCCTTCATGGATGAATGGTGTGAATGCTGGCCGGAAGTTTAATACTGTAATCTGGTCGATTCTTTCCGGATTACTCCTTTACGGAATTCTTCGCTTGATCGTACGCAAGCCGCTAGGCGCAGCGATTCACCCGGTTATGGAGGGGATTGATGAAGGCGATCTAGATGAGATAACGTATAGGGCGATAGCCATTGGCTTTCCTATTTTTACATTAGGCGCTTTGATTTTTGCAATGATATGGGCGCAAATAGCCTGGGGAAGATTCTGGGGATGGGACCCCAAAGAGGTCTGGGCACTCGTTACTTGGCTCTTCTATAGTGCTTATCTTCATTTACGATTGGCTCGTGGATGGCAAGGGCGAAAATCTGCCTGGCTTGCCGTTCTAGGTTTTTTGGTCGTAATGTTTACCTTAGTTGGCGTTAATCTAGTCATCGCCGGACTTCATTCTTATGCGGGGACGGACTGAGCATAGTTTACCTGCTAACACAGCACAATGGATTTAAGGTTACGTTCTACTGTATTTGATGAAGGGGTTGTTGTGAAATGGCAGATCATTTAAACAGAATTCTGGTAGTGGATGATGAGGAACGCATTCGCCGCCTGCTAAAGATGTATCTTGAAAAAGAAGGTTATGAAATCGACGAAGCTGAAGATGGCGAAATTGCTCTTCGTAAAGCAACAGCAAATGACTACGGTCTAATTTTGCTGGATGTTATGCTGCCTGGCATTGATGGAATGGAAGTGCTGACCCGACTCAGAGGGGTCAAGTCGACACCTGTCTTAATGCTTACAGCTAAAGGTGAAGAGATTAATCGTGTACAGGGCTTTGAAATGGGCGCGGATGATTATGTCGTGAAGCCATTTAGCCCTCGCGAAGTGATTTATCGCGTGAAGGCTATTATGCGCCGTTCTTCGGCAACAGCATTTTTGTCCAAAGAGAGCAACTCCAGTAATAACATTGTATTCACTCATCTTATTATTGAGCATGACGCACACCGGGTTACTGCTGGTGGTGAAGAAGTGAGTCTGACACCGAAAGAATACGAACTGCTGCATTATTTGGCGATTTCACCGGATAAAGTGTTCTCTCGTGAAGAACTGCTTAAAGATGTTTGGAATTATGAGTTTTTCGGAGATTTGCGTACAGTCGATACCCATGTTAAGCGTCTTCGTGAAAAACTGAATAAGGTTTCACCGGAATCCGCGGCGATGATTACAACTGTATGGGGTGTAGGTTATAAACTTGAGGTACCTAAATAAGTGAACTTCTGGAGAAGTCTTGTCGGCAAGCTGTGGGTCACGATCATCTGCCTGGTCGCTGTCGTGCTGATTACACTCGGGTTGTTTCTACTTCCCTATATCGACAGCAACTTTGCTAATTCCGGCGATATCAAACGTTTATTTATGTATACGTGCATGATCGGATTTTCCTTGACGACATTCTTCGCATTGTTCTTGTTCACCAAGATCACTCAACCGATGCAACGTGTCATCGAGGCTGCAAACAACATTAGACGTGGTGAATACGGAACAAGGCTGACGCTTGTCACAAGCGATGAAATTGGCCAATTGGCAACTTCCTTTAACCATATGGCTGAGGAGTTGGAAGAGAATATTCGCAGTCTGCACCATGAAAAGGGTCATCTATCCAGTGTATTGCGTAGCATGAGTGATGCTGTAATCACCTTTGATACCCTAGGCCAGATTATTCTGACCAATCCGCATGGTCAATCGCTACTTGAGAGCTGGAGCGATTTAGAGTGGGAACAAGAGAGCGACATTGAACCTCATACGGAAACGGCTGAGAGTAATGTTCCACCTCCCCTGCGTCCTTTATTTTTGAGCACGTTGAAGCAAGGCGGCGATGAGCGCTCGAATGTACATGTCCGGCAGGGCGTGTGGTCAGTGCATATGGCACCTTTATACTCTGAAGGAAGCATTCGTGGGGTGGTTGCTGTTCTGCGTGATGTGACTGAAGAGGTACGGCTCGAGAAAATGCGCCGTGACTTCGTGGCAAATGTTTCTCATGAGATTCGGACTCCGTTATCGATGATGCAAGGTTATAGTGAGGCTTTACTTGACGGTATGGCTTCTTCACCAGAGGAAAGCAGTGAACTGATTCAGGTCATTCATGATGAATCACTCCGTATGGGACGTCTTGTAAAGGATCTGCTCGACCTTGCGCGAATGGAAGCTGGACATACGGATATGTTGAAGGCAGAAGTAGATGTGAACGAACTGCTGGAACGAGTGTATCGCAAATTTTCCGTACGTGCGAAAGAGCGTGATATTCATCTGCAGCTAAATAAAGACAGCGATGTTCTTGTTCTTAAAGCGGCGGATGAAGATAAGCTTGAGCAGGTCTTAACCAATTTGCTCGATAATGCTTTTCGTCATACGCAGGGTGGCAAGAAGATCACAGTTCATACAGGAACTTGTGTCTTAGAAGGGCGTCGCTATTTTGAAATTAAAATTCAGGATGAAGGCGTCGGCATTCCGCAGGAAGATCTGCCGTATATATTTGATCGTTTCTACAAAGCCGATAAGGCACGTGTACGGGGAGAATCAGGTGGAACGGGACTTGGGCTTGCGATTGTTAAAAATATTGTTGAGTCGCATCACGGAACCATTTCAGCTTCCAGTAAGTTGGGCGAAAGTACAACCTTTACCCTAAGACTTCCTGTCGAAAAACAGTAATTCCAAACACAATGTGTGATAGCGCCTCTGACAGCAGAGGTGCTTTTTGTTGAAACAAACACATTAATCTTGTTCATCGTGGAACATATCTCATTGTTTATGCTTGGGAGGCCAGCAAATGATTTTATCTTTAGACCAAGGGACTACTAGTTCACGAGCCATAGTGTTCGATAAGGACGCTAGAATCGTCTCACAAGGGCAATACGAGGTTAAACAATCTTTCCCACACCCTGGCTGGGTGGAGCATGACCCAGAGCAAATTTGGGCGTCACAGCTTGCAGCTGCAAGAGATGCGATTACTCGGGGCGGGATAACACCTCAGGGAATATCTTCTATTGGAATTACAAATCAGAGGGAAACGGCCCTAATCTGGGATAGAGCAACGGGTAAGCCGATTTATCCTGCGATTGTGTGGCAGGACAGACGTACTGCAGAGCTGTGTGAAGAGATCAAGAATAAGGGATTAGAGGGACTCATTGCTAGCAAGACTGGACTCGTTGTGGATGCTTATTTTTCTGCAACTAAATTCTCCTGGATTCTTGATCATGTGGACGGCGCACGAGAGCGGGGGAATAATGGCGATCTACTAGCTGGGACCGTAGACAGCTGGCTAATCTGGAAGCTTACTGGTGGAGCTGTACATGCTACTGATGTAACTAATGCTTCGCGTACAATGCTATATAATCTACATAAGCGCTGCTGGGACGAAGAGCTGATGGAAGAGCTTGGTGTACCCCGCTCCATCCTGCCGGAAGTGAGAATGTCCGGTAGTGAATTTGGAGCAGCAGATGCGCAGTGGTTCGGGGCAGAAATACCTATTCACTCTGTATTGGGAGATCAGCAGGCTGCTTTGTTTGGACATACTTGTCTTGAACCCGGAAGTGCCAAAAACACATATGGAACTGGATGCTTTATTCTAATGAATACAGGTACAGAAGCTGTAGTCTCCAGTCATGGATTGTTGACCACTGTAGCTTGGGGAATGGGGGATGAACTCTACTATGCACTCGAGGGCAGTGTGTTTGTAGCCGGAGCGGCTGTACAATGGCTTCAGGAGGGGCTAGGCCTCATAGCGGAGCCAGCAGGCTCAGAAGACAAAGCGCGGGAAGTGGAGGACAGCGAAGGGGTTGTGGTCGTTCCTGCTTTTACTGGACTAGGTGCACCTTATTGGGATATGTACGCACGTGGAGCAGTCTTCGGTCTGACAAGAGGGACGACCTCGGCACATTTGGTACGAGCAACGTTAGAGTCGCTAGCATTTCAGTCTAGAGATGTAATTGGGGCGATGGAAAAAGACGCAGGCATGCCATTGACCGGACTTCGTGTAGATGGGGGAGCTGTTCGTAATGATTTGCTGATGCAGTTCCAGTCTGATATCCTCGGGAGTGAAGTGACTCGAACTACATATGCGGAGACGACTGCGCTGGGGGCAGCACTTCTGGCTGGATTAACCTCAGGAGTCTGGACAAGAGAACAACTAGAAAGCTTTAACAAAGCTGAGAGGGTTTTTTCACCTGAAATGGGTATAGATGAGCGTGAACGACGTTACAACGCCTGGAAAGACGCTGTAGCGCGTACCATGGGTTGGGAAAAACATGAAAGATATCAGTAATCAGGGAGATGCATATGTCCATGGTTAACGGAACAGAATCTGATCTACCGAGTGGACTTTCAAAGCCTGCACTTCGGGCACTCCATGGGATGGGACCAAAAGGGCTTGATGAAATAAGGTGTGCGCTAACTGAAAAGGGGTTATTCTTTGCTAGCGAGTCCTAAAGACCAGATCAACATAAAAAGCGGCAAGCTAAGTGGTCATAGCCCCGTCAAGTAGACAGTAAAAAAGAAGCCTTTTAAGCGGCGATCTGGTTCCGGTACTCTTCCGGAGACAGGTCGCCGAGTTTTTTCTGGAAGCGTTCCTTGTTGTAATAAAGGATGTACTCCTTAACCAAATGTTCAGCATCTTCAAGATTCTTGGGTTTCTCCAAATACAATTTTTCGGTCTTTAGGTGAGAGAAGAATGACTCTATACAAGCATTGTCGTAGCAATTCCCCCGGCGGGAGTGGCTACCGACCAAACCCTTGTCCTCTAAAACCTGGGCATACGTCCGAGTCGTGTACTGAAAGCCCTGGTCAGAGTGCAGCAGAGCCTTTGAGTCTTGAAGAGATTTCACAGTATCTACCACTAGCTTCAAGTCATTACGGACAGAGATTCTCCAAGCCACAACCTCGTTGTTGTACAGATCCATCACTACAGATAAGTAGACAAATTCGTGGCCTGTACGGATATAGGTAATATCCGTGACTAACTTTTGCTGAAGAGCGTGGGCTGTGAATTCCTGGTTGAGTACGTTTGGAAATAAGACAGAAGGCTTACGCCCGGCAAACGGGCGTTTCTTGCGTATCACCGATTGGATGCCTAGCTCTCTCATCAACCTGCGAACTTTCTTATGGTTTACGGGAAACCCCTCTTTGCGAAGCGCTGTACGCATTCGCTTATAGCCATAGGCAGGACGTAGCCGATGAATGGCTAAGATATGTTCCTTAAGGTTCGCATCCTTCTCTTGGCGTGCTTCCCGCAGGTCAGAGGTCTTTTTCCATTTGTAGTATGCAGCCCGGGACAATCCAGCCAGTTTGCACAACCAAACAATGGGGTATCGCTCGCTCATTTCTTGAATGGATTGGCACCGGGTATTTGTATCCAACTTCCCTCCCCATGTAGATTGGGATTGAGCTTTTTTAAGTATTCGACCTGTGCCTTCAAATACGCGATTTCTTCATCTTTACTGTCAAAATGTTTCCTTCCACCTTTTCCGCGTCGGTCCTCGAAGGTCTCCCCACTTTTAAATTTACGTATCCACCTCACCAACTGAGCATCACTCTTGATGTCGAGTTTTTCTAGAATCTGTGAATAGCTCATATGTTCCTCTAAGTGAAGTCGAACCGCCTCGTTCTTCAACTCTTCTGAATACTTCGTAAACGTCTGCCCTTTTTTAGCCATGAAAAATCCCCTCCGGTCGACTGTGTTAAACACATGATACCATGTGCTCTTTTTTCACTGTCAACCATGAGGGGAGAATACCATAAGGTTAATCCTTGGCCTGCCGCTTTTTATGTTGTAACGCTTGATATTCAATAACAAATGTTACGTTTTTCCATCCAGCGCCCACTGTCCAGGACAGAACTTTATCTCCACGTTCGATCTTTCCTATAGTAATCTATCTTCTTAAATCACAATAATAAAGACGAAATGTGTATATTTATGTCGAATTATTATTTATTGGATCTCTTCTATGGTTTCAAGAAGAATATTAAAGGCTGTGATGATTCTAGGTGCCCCTATAGCGGGTACTAAGTGTAGTAGAATCCCTTTGAGCTGTTCTACAGTAACTCCTACACGAAGAGCCATAACATAATGAACTCCTAATTGATCGAACTGGCCCATTGCAATTAGAGCAGAAATAACAGAGACTTCCTTCCAGTCAGCTTCAATGGTATTGCGTTGAAAAATATCTCCATACGCATTACCCATGATGAATTCTGCCAAGTCAGGGAAATGTTCCTTAATCGGAGCTAGTGCTTTAGCGCCATAGTCTCCTGAGAGATTCGTGAAGTGGTTCAGACCACTGTTAACATTATCTTTCATAGTGAGCCTCCTAATTTAGGTTCAAAGTACGGTGTGCAGTCGGAGGGACTTCATCACGGTCTGTTAATAATTCAATAACTGCAACACGGTTAAGAGCAACGGCGTCCTTAATTGCAGTCGAGAATTGTTCCGCAGTCTCACACTTGTAGCCTGTCGCTCCTAGAGACTCGGCAAATTTCACAACGTCCATTGGGACTTCGTATATCGTTCCATCAATACGGCCAGTAGTTTTTTCCATCCCTTTAAGCGCCATATCGAGTTGCTTATTATTTACTACGATAAAGATGACAGGGATATCTTTGCAGACGGCGGTGTTTATTTCTGTACCTAGCATCATAAAACAGCCATCACCTGTAATACAGAAGACAGTTTCTTCAGGAGCTGCAACCTTTGCACCAATAGCCATACCGATAGAATTACCCATGCAAGCAAAATAAGCATCAAATACAAAACTGCCTGGTTTCTTAACCTTGTACCATTTAGCAGCATTGAATCCATGACTGCCGTCATCAACAAATACTGTATTATTGTCAGGAATCAGATCACTCATCGTGCTCATAATAGACGCAAGGGAAAGATTCTTCAGACTGGGAAGCTCTTCTGAATAATCTACATAAGGGATAGCTTCACGTTTAGTAATATGATTAGGATCAATATGATTTAGGTAGCACACTAGGTTATCACGTAGATCACCAGTGACTGGTATCGTTTTGGAGAACAAGATTTTTCCAACAAAGGTCGGATCAATATCAAATTGAATTAATGTTGTCGGGTGATTCTCCCGTTTTAGGTTACAGACGGTCATATCACTTAATCGTGATCCTAGAACTATAAATAGATCACTTTTATTCAACAGGTCATCCCCGTGGGTGCAACCTCCAACACCAATAGGACCATGATAGAGTGGGTGATCCCAAACCATAGCCCCTTTACCACCAGGTGATGTTACTACTGGTATATTAAAAGTTTCAGCGAGCTGAATAAGCTGGCTATGCGCCCCAGATCGATTGACCCCTTTACCCGCAATAATCAAAGGATTCTTTGAGGCATTGATAGCATCAACTACTCTGTCGATATTCGCTAGACTTACTAGAGATTCGCGTTCGGGAATTACAATATTGCACTCTTCCAATCCTTCTGTCTGTACATCAAACGGCACACAAAGATGAACAGGCCCACGTTGGTTAAGAGCAATTGAAATCGCATGATTAAAAATAGTACTAAAGTGATCACCGCGTTCAATAAGTTTACTGAACAAGGTGGCAGGTCTGAACATCTCCGCTAAATCAGCTAAGTAAGAGGAAGAGTCCTGACATTGGGGGATTCCAAGCTCTTTAATAGATTGGTGGCCCGTAATAAACAGCACTGGCAAGTTGTTGGCTTTCGCATGTGCTGCTGCTGTAAGTAGGTTAGTTCCGCCTGGACCAGAAGTACCAAATGCTACGCCTAGATTACCAGTTTTCAGCGCGTATCCAGCTGCTGCGAATCCGGAGCTGGATTCATGTCTCCCTGGAATAAATTCAATACCATAGTCTACCATCTTAAGAACTACGGGACAAATCGATTTACCAATGATCCCAAAAGAATGGGTCACTCCGAGGTTACGTAGTGCTTCCGCCATATAATCTGCGACTGTCTTCAAAAGATACACCTCACAAGTTGATTAATATTTATTATGTTATTGATCTTTCGAAGTGTTCTGATTGATCAATAAACTCAAAAATAGAAAACCTGTGCTCCGAAAAAGGGCACAGGTTGGTGGCGTAAATCGCCGTAAAGACTGAACAATAGTTCAGCCGTCCCGGGTCCTTAGCAACCTGGCAATCATGGCCTCAGAGTAAAAATGAGGCTGTAGATCCATGGTTTTGCGTCATCCTCTTTCGAAGATTTTGCCTATATTAATTTAAAATTTATAAGAAGAATTTTCCTTTACAATATATTCCTTGGGATCATCCTTTGTCAATATATTATCGCAAATTAACTCGAATTTTGACGAAAGTCTTGTCAAACCTATGAAATAATAGAAAATAAACCGTCCCCTAAGACAAACTTAGAGGACGGTTTATGGCTTGGTTTATTCGTTATGCAAGTTGTTTAAAACTTGAAGATATGGATCGTTTTCTGTAGATTAAATACGGCCTGTGTCATTTTCTCAGTTTCTTCTGCGACGGACTGCAGGGCATTAATTTGTTCATTCATTGCAGCCGATACTTCTTCGGTGCCAGCAGCAGTTTCCTGAGTGATTGCAGATATATTTTCTATTGCACCTGAGATTTTCAAGGCACTTTCCAGCATAAGATCACTTTCAGAAGAGAAGGAAGAGATCTGCTCGGTAATATACTGCACACTTTGTACAATTTGAGCAAAGATATGAGCAGATTGAGTGATCATCTCATTCTGTACCTGTACGACTTCTTCGTTGATAGCGATATTGTCAATCGCTTGTTTAATATCAGTTTCAATGCTCCGAACTAAACCAAAGACTTCCTTTGTTGAAGCCGTTGATTCTTCGGCAAGCTTACGGACCTCCTGTGCGACTACTGCAAATCCTCGACCATGTTCTCCGGCACGTGCTGCTTCGATGGAGGCATTCAGCGATAACAGGTTAGTCTGTTCAGCGATCTCAGTGATGGTCTTTGTGATCATCGTTATTCCGCGAGCATTATGAGACAAGGCCTCGATAGTATCCGCTACTTTTTGAGTAGCCTGGATGTTTTTGCGCATGCCTTCAGCTTGAGTATCTACGGATTGGCGCCCTTGTTCAACTAGTTCTAATGTATGTATTGAACGTCTGTTCATTTCTTTCGTTGAGTTCGTATAATTGGAGACTTTATTCTCAATATCTTTAATAGATTCTGTCATTTCAGCGATATCCGTAGATATTTCATTTGCCCCAAGAGCTAGCTCATTTGACGAAGAGGCTACCTGTGCCATGACAATTTTCAAGTTCTGATTCTTATCTTCGATTCCACGGCTTGCATCCATAACCTGGCGCGTGATCTGCGATGCTTCTGTCAAAATCTTCTTGAGCTTGTCAATCATAGTATTAAAGGAACGACTTACGTCCCCCATAGACCCGTTCTCGTCAGCTCTACTAGTAAAATCCCCTTTAGAAATACTATGAGATACATTCGCGATGTCATCAAAAGAAGATGTAAGCGTTCTCTCGATAAAGCGGGCCACGGGTAAAGTTAAAGCAGCAAGAACAACGATTAGAACAATACCCAAAATAATGTTGCCTAAGATCATAAAAGTAACTAAAACAGGAATGGCAAATAGTGCGGCAATGAGATAACATCCGGCAACAATTCTTTGTTTTAACGGAAGTTTATGCATCCAGTTCATTGGTATAATGTCCTCCTTATTAATATTATGTATTGGTGTTATTATATGGGATTTAAAGGTGATTGGTCTATAGTAAGAACTGACATAAATCTTCTTTTAGGAGTAGTTCTTTAGATTTCGTGTCAAAAATCCTCATAAATAGCGGAAATTTTTGTGATAGCAGACTTTACCATCTCTAAAAGTTCTTGTGGTGAAAGTACAATAACTGAGGGACTAAAAGAAAGGATTATCCGGCAGGCAGACTCGATCGTATTAAATTCGGCATCTACGTTCACCCACTCTGCATTGCTGGTTGGCTCTATCAATTGGACAGAGACGAATCTTTCTCGCTGTAATTCTTTTAAGACAGATGTTCTAACCCTTAGCTTTACTTGATACTTTGGCAGTGCTGCTTTAAAGGCCATGGTGGACTCTTCCCAGTACTGTTTTAAATCAAAGTCATCAGGTCTTTTAAACCCCTCATGAGTCTCCACAACGTTAACTAATCTGGACACACGAAAGGTTCTTAGTTCATCCTCGCTTTTGGCTACGACATACCATACACCGCGTTTTGCAACCAACCCAAGAGGATCAATGAAACGGACTGTAGTCTCATTACTCCGGAGATAAGTGATTTTAACTTTACGGTCCTCCCAAAGTGCTCCCTGCAGTACAGAAAGGAACGGATAAGTCTCATCTGAAGGATGCCAACTAGCACCATCAATATGAATACGCTCGCTTAGGTGATGTGCTGGGTTACTAGTTCGGTGTGAGGATGCAGCTTCTAGTTTGAGAACAGCGGAAGAGAAATCGTCTTGTATCCCCAGATCCTTCAATATAGATGCGTCAGTGGACAGAAGCAGTGAACCAATCTCTTGTGGCTTCATTCCCGTTAGGGAGGTTCGGTACCCTTCAGTAAGCATCCAGCCTCCTTCACGGCCACGTTCAGCTAAAATGGGTATCCCTGAAGCACTTAATGCTTCCATATCACGAAACACAGTTCGTTCTGATATCTCGAGTATTTGGGCCAGTTCTCTAGAAGTCATTTTTCCGCGATTTTGTAACAGAAGCAATATAGATAACAAACGGTCGGCTCTCATTAGGCTATTGTGCCTCCTCGAATTAATTATTGGACGATCACCATTAATCTTTTCTAAATCATGATTATATTATATATGTCAGTTGATGTCATATATACGGGCTATACTTATAAAACGTAAGGAATGATCACAGAATATTGAAATCCGAATTTATGTGGAAAGGGTTGAGGGCTATGACATTGAAAGGGAAAGTCGCTTTGGTTACCGGGAGCAGCAGAGGTGCAGGGAGGGGAATCGCTTTAGAATTAGCAAGAAGAGGCGCTTTTGTCTATATTACAGGGAGGACCACAGATATATCCGCCACAGAACATACTAAGGGGAGTATAGATAGTGTACTTAGAGAAATAAAAGAGAGTGGGGGTTCTGGTGCGGTAATACGATGTGACCATACGAAGGATCAGGAAACAGAAGCAGTGATCCGTCAAATCGCTGAAGAGAAGGGGCGACTCGATATCTTAGTTAACAATGTATGGGGAGGCAATGATTTAACTATTGAGCAGAAGCCTTTTTGGGAGTTACCTACAGCTCATTGGGACAATATGTTTAATGCCGGTGTGAGAGCACAAATGATCACAAATTATTACGCAATCCCCTTCATGCGCAAGGCAAAAACTGGTGGTCTAATTATCCATACAACCTTCTGGGATCATTATAAATATTTAGGCAACTTTTATTATGATCTTTCTAAAAATGCACTTTTACGTATGGCTTTCGGATTGTCGAAGGAGTTAAAGGATGACGGTATTGCGGTTATTCCACTTTCACCTGGATGGATGAGAACAGAAGCGGTTCTAGAAGCCATGAATACAGATGAGGAACATTGGCAAGAAGTTGAGGAACTGAAAATGAGTGAATCGACGAGATATATTGGTCGAGCAGTGACTGCACTAGCCGCTGATCCAGAGGTTATCTCTATGTCCGGTGAGCCGCAGGTGGTTGGAAAGCTTGCTGAAAAGTATGGCTTTACTGATATTGATGGAAGGATAATCCCTTCGTTCATAATATAGGAAGAAAAAGATTCGTTAAATTAAAGAAAGGCCACTCCAGTACGTTCTGGAATGGCCTTTCTATATTATAGATTAAAGAAGGATGATTTCTTCAGCAGTATTAATTTCTGGTAATCCAGCGAGTTTCACAAGGACATGCTTAGGAACAGCTTTGTCAACGGTCAGCAGCATGATTGCAGCACCTCCAACAATTTTACGTCCTACTTGCATGGATGCGATATTTACATCATTCTCGCCAAGCAATGTACCCACGAGTCCGATAATCCCTACTTTGTCGTTATGGGATACAAAGATTTGATGACCTTCAGGAGCAATATCAACAGGGAACTTATTCACTTGAACAATTCGTTCTCCATAGCCTTGCAGCAGGGTACCGGCAACAAGATACTCTTGGTCACGATCAGCTTTTAGAGTAACAGTAATCAGATTGGTAAAGCCTTTTGTTTTAGAAGCTTTAGTTATTACTACGTTCACATCTCGTGTTTTCGCTAAATGCATGGAATTTACAATATTAACGTCCTCTGCAAAGTGGCGGGAGAGCACGCCTTTTACAATGTAGCGGGTTAGTGGTTGGGTATCTACATCCGAAAGATCACCGGCGTATTCCACATGGATCTCACGGATAGCAGCAGCAGCAATTTGGGTAACAAAGCTACCCAGTTTTTCCCCAAGCGTGAAGTAAGGTTGAAGCTTATTCATTACACTTGGAGCCACTGGAGGAATGTTTACCGCGTTAATGAACGGTTCATTACGCAGAATATGCAATACTTGTTCTGAAACATCGATCGCCACATTTTCTTGAGCCTCAATCGTAGAAGCGCCAAGGTGAGGCGTCACGATGATTTTTGGATGAGATAAGAAGGGGTGATCCGCTTGTGGCGGCTCTTTTTCGAATACATCAAACGCGGCGCCAGCAACGATACCGCTATCTATAGCTTCTACTAACGCCATTTCATCAATTACACCACCACGGGCACAGTTGATGATGCGCATGCCCTTTTTCATCACCTCGAATTGTGGGCGAGAAATCATATGGCGTGTTTCCGGAGTAAGTGGAGTGTGCACAGTAATGAAGTCTGCTCCGCGAACAACATCGTCTACGGAAGCCAATTTCACTTCCATCTTTTCAGCACGTTCAGCTGTTAGGAAAGGATCAAAAGCAAGAATTTCCATACCGAATGCTTTAGCACGTTTAGCCACTTCACTACCAATTCTGCCCATTCCGAGTACACCTAAAGTTTTGCCGCGAAGCTCTACACCAACGAATGTTTTTCTATCCCAGGTTCCGCCAATTGTTTTTGCATAAGCTTGTGGAATATGACGGGCTAGAGCCATCATCATTGCGAAAGCATGCTCACAAGTCGTAATTGTATTTCCATCAGGAGCATTGATTACAACAATACCACGTTTTGTTGCAGCATCCAGTTTGATATTATCTACACCAACACCTGCACGACCAATTACTTTTAGGTTTTTTCCTGCTTCGATGATTTTGTCTGTTACAGTAGTTTGACTGCGGACAAGGAGGCCATCGTATTCACCGATAATTGCAATGAGTTCGTCTTCGCTGAGTCCTGTTTTTTTGTCAACAACTACATCTTCTGCGTCCATCAATTGCTGAATGCCCAAATCACTGATTGGATCCGATACTAATACTTTAAACATGGTTTCTTATCCCCCTTAAAGTTGAAAAGCTTTATATGTCGAGGACGCCTTTTTGGGCAATCCACAATACCTGAAGATTCACGAACTAGTAGAGAAAAAACATGTGATAATAGTAGATCAACGCGGTGTCGCATAAAAGAAGTTGTGTGCAGAAGTGCCGCGGAATCGGTAACTTTGGGCAAAAGGATAGTATAGATTAGGTATTTAGAAATTAAAAAAACTCCCGACCCCCATACTACTGCCGTAGTAAGGGACGAGAGTTATCTTCGTGGTACCACCCTAATTCACTGCAACTTGGAAGAAGCAGCCTCATTGGCCTGCAAAGGCCACACTGGTAACGGAGTTGATCCGATTGCACCTACTTTAAGGTTCGATACAATATCTCAGGAGCGCTAAAGACATCTGTGTGTCACCGGTTTGCACCAACCACCGGCTCTCTGAAGACTTCCAGAATCTTTGTTCCATCATCGTTTTTGATTGATTAATTTTTTCATAATGTAACACGGTAATGTAGATGTGTCAATAGGCTTTGAAAGTAAGCTTTCTTGAAGTGAACTTCATTTTTCGTTATGATTCAATGACTGGTTCTATTCATAAAAAAACGGGAGCTGTGGAATCGTCTCCTTGCTGTAGTACTGCTCTCGCCACTTCATAAAATCCTCTACCTGTATAGCACCTGTGGAAATAAGCAGGGTTACTGAGGACTGAACATCTGTAAGATTCAATGAACTGGCTGTACCAGAATGAATCAAATCGTCTATTTTTGCGGTAATGTCCTGAGGATCATAGGCTGCAAAAATTCCGCGATTTAACATCATATCTGCAATGGATGCGTTCTTTTGAAGAAGAGGCATTTTTTTCCACTGTATAAAGGACATGGTCTTAAGCTCACCAGCATCAGAAGGAATTTTCTGGTTTGTCTTAGAGCCCCACTTTAGCATAGAATCATAAAAGTTCTTTTGAGCGAGCAATCCGAATTTAACCGCACCGGCAGTATAAGGATCATTTTTCAGCAATTTTGCCGTCTCTGCACCAGATGCACTTGCACTTACTTCACCAGAAGCTTTTGAGAATAAGGTTAAGCTTTTGAGTATGTTTAGCTGTGATTGATGTAATAAGGGAGAGTCAGAAAAGATAGAGTCCTGGTTAACTCTTTCATATTGTTTATCTGCTAAAAGGCTAAGATTCTTCATAGCTGCTGCATTTACACGGGCATCTGTACTGCGTGCCAGCTTGTCCACTTGAGTGTTCCAATTCTGCTTGAATTCCCGATAAGGCAAAAATACGTTATGATAGAAAGTAACAAGATCCTTCTGTTGGTAAGAGCCCGTGAATTCTTCTAATCCATATCCATTACTGCTCTTTTGTTGCTCATATTTAGCTTCCGTTTTGTCTGCGCCAACCTTGACGCCTGTGAAAAATGCGGCGAAGGCGCAAATAAGGAAAAACAAAAAAAATAGAGTGTACAACATTTGTGTACGGGAGTTACGTTGGCTCATAATAAGTGCTCCTTTTTCTGGGGGAATTATCCTATGTATTATGTATTGATAGCAACATTATGGACGGTTTCTCTTTCGGAGCTGCCCCAAAAAATTAAAGAACAGGCAGGTCACGATGAAAAAATTCAAATTTGGCGAGATTAAGATAAAAAAAGTAGAGCCAGGTCAGTTAACAGACCGTCTTCTGCTCCTCAATCTCTACATTACTCAGGGGCTTACATTAATTATCGGTTTGATATGGATATTATTTCAGAAAAGAAATCCTTTTCAGCTATTAATTTTTCCAGAAAACGTACATTTTGTGGCATGGGGTCTTGGACTTGCCGCTGTAATGCTGGTAGTTGATTATTTATTGACTCATATTGTACCTGAAGAAAGTATGGATGACGGGGGAATAAACGACCTATTATTTCGAAATAGGCCCGTATGGCACATTGTTGTAATTGCAGCTATGGTATCAATCTGTGAAGAGCTTCTGTTCAGAGGAGCCATACAGTATTCCATTGGTCCTTATTGGACGAGTATTTTGTTTGCTCTTATTCATGTTCGCTATTTGCGCCACTTTGTACCTACCGGATGGGTTTTCTTAAGCAGCTATGGTCTTGGGTATATATACATTCAATCAGGAAGCCTATGGGCACCTATACTATGTCATTTCTTCATCGACCTTTTCTCTGGTCTGGTGATCCGCTACAGGAGGGAATCATGAGTGAGGAATTGAGCCGGTTGAAGTCTCGTCAGAAAAAGCGCAGTGGCGAAGGCAAAACTTCTGGCAAAAGTAAAAAAACGAATCCGCGATCGGAGGGGGCTCCTAGAAAGAGCAATCCATCCCAGACAACAACGGCAACTTTATCAAGGAAAGCGCGCCGTCCGGCAGCTTCTGCAAAAGGATCTAACGCTGGAAACAATGAGCAGGAAGAATCTGTTCCATCACGTTCGAATACGTATTCATCAGAACGTGTTCGGCTTAGTAAAATGTTTGTTAACTCTCTGATTTTCATTTTTGTAATATTGCTGGTAGCGCTCCTATGGTGGGGAATCGAAGGGGCGCCGCCTTTGAGTACTTTATGGTGATTTTTTGGATTTGTGGATTAGTTGTGGTTGTGCTTTTGATTACGCTAATCATTGCAGTGATTATGTTGAGTAACGCCTTTCGAAATAGAATTATTACCGAGGAAATATTTTTGAAGTCACTCCCAGATGAGTTTGATGGATTTCGTCTCTTATTTATAACCGACATCCATCGCCGCCGCCTTCCAACAGCACTGCTGACTCCGTTAAAGGGAAAGGTGGGTGCTGTTTTATTAGGCGGTGATCTGACGGAAAAAAACAGTCCTCTGGATCGACTGACTGATAATATGACTTTAGTTACTTCTATTGCTCCAACCTATGTAGTACATGGCAATCATGATTATCGAGCTGATATTTCGCTAGTTGATCAGATTATTCGGAGCAGTGGTGCAAAGCTGTTAATGGATGAGAATGTGCGTATTGAACGTGAGGGGGCTTCTCTTTGGTTAACGGGAGTGGATTTTCCGAAAAAGGGTGGCAACACTTCTTATCGTCCATTACCAGGATTAACGTCACGTGCTTCTTCAATAAATAACACTTGTCGTATCATTCTTGTTCACGATCCGCTCTGGTTGTCCAAACGCCAAAGTGTGCCAGCAGATCTGATATTAGCAGGTCACACGCATGGAGGGCAGGTCATTCTTCCTTTTTTGGGACAAAGGCATGTGGAAAATTTTTATCATAAATATGATGCAGGAATGTTTCATTGGCCAAGAAGAGATGGGACAGGAAGGGATGCGAAGCTGCTGATTAGCAGAGGGTTTGGAACCTCTCACTTGCCAATCCGCTGGGGAAGTCCTGCTGAGATGCACATTCTAACGCTCCGTAAAGAGAAACATTAGAAAGCTGTCCTTCTACATTTGAATGGGTGGACAAAAAAACAGGTAATCTCCTTTGCATCAAGGGGATTACCTGTTTTTATTTATCCTAAATAGGAATTAGCGCATCTTAAGCTCGATACTGCGAGGGTCTACGAAGCTATAGCCCTTGCCTTCAAGAGTAGTAAGCAGTTTATCCAACGCTTCAACTGTCCAAGGTAGTTCATGCATCAGAATATTACTGCCAGAATGCAATTGATCCGTCACATTTTTGATTAACTTATCTGTTTTTCCGGTTTCTTTCTCTTTCATTTCCCAGTCCAGTGATCCATTGGACCAGGTCATATACAACATCCCATTCTCAGCGGAAATCTTCTTGCCTACATCTCCGCCAGCACCATGTGGGGGACGGAAAAACTGAGGGACTTCACCGATAATCTCCTTGACCGCATTTTGAACGTCTTCGATTTGCTTTTTGACCTCAGTGTAAGACTTGTCCTTCAACACAATATGATCCCAGCTATGGTTACCGATAATTCCTCCGCGGTTATGAATTAACTCTAGAAGCTCGGGATGGGCTTTAACGCGGTATCCATTTACGAAGAAGATCGCTTTGGCCTGATGTTTGTCCAGAACATCCATTAACGGATTGATCATATCCGCATCTTTGGGACCGTCATCAAAAGTGAGCAACACGACTTTTTTATTTGTAGTTTCCTCATTTGGGACAATGTCGTAATTTTTGTTCATATGGTACAGCAGTGGGATTTTAGCGGAGGCTTCATCCTTACTGGCTGTATTATCACTACCTGTAGTTCCTCCATCTGCTGATGCTTCAGGGGTAGGGCTGGCTGTAACCTCAGGCGAAGGCGCTGTAGTTGCTGCGCTCTGTGTAGCTGCCGCCGTAGGCGTATTCTTTGTGGTGTTTGTATCCTCGGCTGTCTTTCCATTTGCACCGCTGTTGCCACAGGCTGTCAGCAGTAAGGTAGCCAGTAGGAGCACTGATGTCATTTTACCCACTTTTTTCAACTCACTTTCTTCTTATTAGGTTGCATGAGCGGCAATCTTTCCGCGAACACTAAACATGATTTTACCATACAAGGAGGCTGGAAATATGAATACTTCGTCATTTTTATGTGGGGTGCTGATGGGCGTTGCAGCCAGTATGATTATGTCCAAAAAGCGGAATTCTCTAATGTCTTCGCTGGGGCAATCGGGCGGTTCCATGAGTGGAGCTGCAGATAAAGCAAAAGAAAAAATAATTGGTATGGCTACGACAGGGTTTGGAAACACTGCTGCTTCAAGCAGCAATGCAAGCAGTAATACAAGCAGCAATGCTCAAAGTAATGGTTCGAACAGCGGAACCTCTGAGCATAAATCGGAATCACCGGTTAAATCAAAAGAATCCAATCTCAAATTACTGAAGGATTTCATTCGTAACAATCCTGAAGTGAAGAGCGAAGTGGAGCAAATTCTTAAAGAAACGCATACTGCCATACCGGGATTGTAACCGTAAAGGACTCCTTCAGAATCATTTTGAGGATGAAATATTCCGCAGAATGATTCTTTTTTATATTCAAGGGCTTGAAAATGGTTTATGAATTAGAATAAGCTCTTCAGTAGGAGCAATGCTTTAAGAGGATTTTATATATTTATTTTCGTGCATTTATCTCTGCAAAATGATAACATACATACATAGTAACCATTTTTGGCTCATTACTCGGGACTCATCATACATTATAATAAATGAGCTTGCAAAAGGAGGATCCTGTCATGAGAATAGAGCGATTAAGTCAAGATAAGATACGGATTTTCCTCACTTTTGACGACCTGAGCGAGCGGGGCATCCAGAAGGAAGACATGTGGCAGGAAGTTCCCAAGGTTCATGACCTGTTTACGGAGATGATGGACCAAGCATATAGTGAACTAGGTTTTGATGCTACCGGTCCGCTTGCCGTAGAAGTTTTCGCATTGCCCGCCCAAGGCATGGTCGTTATAGTGACCCGAGGAAAATATGATCACCATCAGTACGGTGCGTCCGGGGAAGAAGAATTGCCAGAAGAGATTTACGAAATGGAAGTTACTCTTGAACAAAGCGACTCCATTGTATATGCATTCCGCGATTTCGAGGTTCTTGTTGAAGCGGCTCATGTGCTCATTGGTAATATTACTTCCCAGGGGAAACTGTATTCTTATAACAATAAATGGTATCTGTATTTCGATCCTAAGGAATTTGAAGAAACGGCGTTGTCAGGTCTTGTTGGCGTACTAGCTGAGTTTGGAGATTCCTCGCCGGTTACTGAAGCTGTTCTCGATGAATACGGGAAGACAGTAATGCCGGAGAATGCAGTCCAGTTATTGTGCACTCATTTTAAGCGTCAGGATTAAATAACATGATAGGGCTGATATGCATTATTTTAGCTGTTTAGCCCTATTCTTGTTCTTGATGGTATGGCGGTCATTCTTGAATTAAAGCTGTAATCTGCCTTGCTGTAATCAGCAGAATAAGGCGCTAGGGATATAGGGAGGTTATTCGGTGCTCGTGTTATCGGTTATTTCGTCGGCAGTAGCGCCGGGACTTGCTCTGCTGACCTTTTTTTATTTGAAAGATAAGTATGATCAAGAACCGCTTCATATCGTTATTAAGGTGTTCCTGCTAGGCCTTCTGATTGTATTCCCTGTTATGATCATTCAGAGAGGACTAATGCTGGGACTGAATGGCGGTCCTTATGTGGAGTCGTTTCTCATATCTGCTGGCGTGGAAGAATGTTTAAAATGGTTTGTGCTTTACCATATGATTTACAATCACACCGAATTTGACGAGCCATATGATGGGATACTATACGCCGTAGCGATTTCGCTCGGCTTCGCAACAATAGAAAATATAATGTACGCTTGGTATAGCAATGCATCAATCGGTTCCATGTTCCTGAGAGCCTTGCTTCCGGTTTCTGGACACGCTATGTTTGGTGTAATCATGGGCTATCATTTAGGGAGAGCCAAGTTCTCAAAAGGAGCTAAAACAAAAGGGATTCTGTTAATCTCTATCTTGCTGCCATGGTTGTGGCATGGGATTTATGACTTTATTTTGAGTACGACAGCTAACTACTGGATATGGTTTATTGTTCCTCTGATGGCTATTCTATGGTACGGAGGGATGGGGAAAGTGGATAGGGCGAATAGCCGCTCCCCTTTCCGCTTTCTGAAACGAGAAGAAGAGGTTAACCTATAATCGAGATGGACACACTTATATTCAAAGGATTGTTCCTTAGCGGGAGATTCCAGAGAGGAGAGAGGTGTCTTTTTTTGCGTATAAAAGTCCGTATACTTTGCAAACAATGCGGTGAGACCTACATATTAAGAGGGATAAAAGAGCAGGGTGTGATTCAAACCGGCTTTAAGCAATGCCTTTGTAGTAATAGCAGTGGCTTTGAAATTGAAGAGAGAGCATAAGCGCTATGCTATGCAAATTTGGAGTGAAATCCCTCTATCCAAACACTTTGATCATATTCTGTTACAGAAGGGTGCATAAGACTCCTAGTTTATTGTCAAACTAACGCCAATAAGCTATCGAAAGGAGTCTTGTAGCCCTATGTACAAAAGATTAAGTGCTGTAATGTTCCCGCTGACTGCGCTGCTGTTAATTGGAGCGCTCGTGTGGGGTTATCAGGAGAATCAGGAGAAGAATGCGATCTTAATTAAGGCGGAGAACCAATATCAGCGTGCCTTTCATGATTTGTCTTACCACGTGGAGCGTCTTCATGGAGAGCTGGGAAACACACTAGCTGTTAACTCCGCTTCTAACGGGATGCACCGCAAAGGACTTGTTAATGTGTGGCGGATGACCAGTGAGGCACAAAATGAAATTAATCAGTTGCCACTCACATTACTGCCTTTTAGCAAAACGGAGGAGTTTCTGTCCAAAATCTCAAACTTTTCTTATAAAGCTGGGATTCGTGATTTCACTAAGAAGCCTTTGACAGATGGTGAATTGAGCAATTTAAAAGCATTGTATAAGAGCTCTGGAGAAATTTCAAAAGATTTGCAAGATGTTCAGAATAAAGTGATTGGTAGCCGCTTGCGCTGGATGGATGTTGAAACCGCATTGGCTACAGAGAATAAGGCAGAAGATAATTCGATTATTGACGGCTTCAAGTCGGTGGACAAACGTGTCGAAGGTTACCCTGACCTGGATTGGGGTCCTTCAGTTGCTAGCATTTACGATAAACGCTCTGTAAAAATGCTCGGAGGTACCCCTGTTTCAGTTGAAGATATTAAACGTAAAGCCATTAAGTTTGCTAACGCAGGCTCGAATGCTAAGGTAGACGTTAAAGAAAACGGCAAAAATACGAAGTGGCCTTCTTATACGGCTACAGTCAGTGGTTCGAATAATAAGCAGATGACCAGTATGGATTTCACTAAAAATGGTGGTTTACTGATCTCTTATTACGATAACCGAGAGATAGGACCTGCTAAGGTAACCCTAGAAGAAGCAGTTACCAAGGCGGAGCAGTTTCTTAAGAAAAAAGGATATCCTCATATGACTGCGGTTAATGCTGACCGTTATGATAATATCGGGAATTTAATCTTTGTAACGAGCCAAAATGATGTCTTGATTTATCCTGAGAAAATGACGATCCGTATTGGACTTGATACTGGGACAGCGGTTGGATTTGAGGCTAGCGAATATGTCAATGAGCATAAGGACAATCGCAAGATTCCAAAGCCAAAGCTAACCCTTGCAGAAGCGAAGAAATTTCTGAATTCGGATTTCAATGAGAATTACCATCGCATGGCTTGGATTAAAAATGATGACTCCGTAGAAGTCTTGACTTACGAATTTGGCGGAGAGGTAAATGGTACTCAGTATCGTATTTATCTTAATGCGGACGATGGCATCGAAGAGTCCGTGGAAGAAATCAGGCCTTCTTCAGGCATAGAACAAAAATGAGCAAACAGGGCGCATCCATTATTTGGATGCGCCCTGTTTGCTTTTTAAAATTCAAAATAATATTTATCTCATTGGGTGATATTCCCATGCTATAATCATTGTTAACTATACTGATTTGGCGGTGACATCTTTGTATCCTAAAATTAATGAATATCTATACATACAGGTTGCTTCCAGTGACGCTGCTGAAGCAGAAGTTGAATATAGATCGAGAATTGCAGAGACGGAGGACGACGCATTCCTCATTGAAATTCCTATGTTGGAGAGTAACGGTCGTCTGAAACGACTTTTTATGGGGGACGAGCTTTCGGTTTATTTTATTACTGAGGGTGGCATTAAAAATTACTTTAATACACATGTTCTGGGGTTTAAAGAAGATGTAATTCGTATGGTCCGGATACAAAAACCAGAGGCGGATTCTATTTTCAAAATTCAGAGACGAAGCTTTTTTCGGGTAAATGCAGATCTTGAATTAGCTGTGAAGGATAACTTTGGAAAAAGATTCCTTGTACGTACAGATGATATCGGTGGCGGAGGAACGTCTTTCTTGGTGGATCACCAAGTGAAGCTCGAGGTGGGAGCGAAATTATCCTGCTGGGTTCTAGTACCTTATCGAAATGGTAGTATTGAGCATGTGGACTTTGAAGGTGAAATAGTTCGGATTAAAAAGCTTGAAAACGGGCGCCAATTGGCCATGCTGAAATTTGTGGCTATTACGGATAATGAGCGTCAGAAAATAATACGTTACTGCTTTGAACGGCAGTTTGATTTCCGCAACCGATAGGCATTTTTCTTAGCTCTATTAAGCGTTCTGATTTTGCACTGAAGTATAAACTGTGGTATAATTTTATAAGTCGCAGGCAATGCCTGCTTTTTTCTTGATAATATCATCAAGCATATCCATTTGTATGTGCTCCTTGATATTGCAGGAACGAACTTGACATCGCTAGATGCTTTTCTTATGAAAGAGTGTTTGAGGAGGAATGCCCCGTTGGATAGGCAGGGTACACATACTTACGACAGAATTAACGTCGCCATCGACGGACCTGCCGGGGCAGGCAAGAGTACTGTAGCCCGATTGGTAGCCCAGAAGTTGTCTTATATTTATGTCGATACAGGCGCAATGTACCGGGCAATCACCTGGTATATGATCCGAGAAGGCATAGAACCGGAAGATCAGAATCAAGTGAACCAGAAAGTTCACGATATGGTTATTGAGCTTATTCCGGAAAAAGACATCCAGAAGGTGCTGATTAATGGGGAAGACGTAACGCCGCATATTCGGAGTCTTCAGGTTAGCGGCCTTGTGTCGCAGTATTCGAAGATCGAAGGTGTAAGGTCCAGACTGAGTCATTTGCAGCGTCAGATGGCGTTTCGCAAAGGCGTTGTAATGGATGGCCGCGATATCGGTACGACCGTGCTGCCCGATGCCGAAGTAAAGATTTTTATGACGGCAAGTGTGGAAGAAAGAGCTCTCCGTCGTTATAAGGAATTGAGAGGCGCGGAATCGGTGACGCTTCAGCAGCTTGAACATGATATTGCACAGCGGGATCGTCTGGATGAAGGACGGGAAATTTCACCGCTGCGCCGTGCGGAAGATGCAATTCTTCTGGACACGACCTTTATGGATATCGATCAAGTTGTGGAGGCCATTGTATCCCATTGTAGATCTCATGTTGACGGGGAGAGAAATCATTTATGATTTATGTATTTTGCCGAGGATTGCTTCGCTTGATTTACGCAATTGTTTTCCCGCTTAAGATTGTGGGGGAAGAGAATGTGCCAAAGGAGGGCGGGGTGCTGCTCTGTGCCAACCATATTAGTTTGCTGGATCCGATGACTATCGGGATTAAGTTAGACCGTCAGGTAAAGTATATGGCTAAGGCAGAACTTTTTAAGGTTCCTGTGCTTGGCTGGCTCATTAACAAATTGGGTGCTTTTCCGGTTAAACGTGGTGGCGTAAGCAAAGAATCCATTAAAACGGCCCTTAACACACTTCGTGGTGGTAATGTCATGGGTATCTTCCCGGAGGGTACGCGGAACTCTGATGCCGGAGTTGCCAAGAAAGGTGCTGCAAGCTTTGCACTTCGAAGCGGTGCTGCAGTTGTTCCAGCCGCAATTGTCGGTGAGTACAAACCCTTTCGACGGATGGTTGTAGTCTATGGGGCTCCTATAGATCTCAGTCAATTTGCCGGTGCAGGAAGTGAATCTCTCGAGGCTGTTACCGATGTCATTATGGAACGCATCAATGAGATGAAGAAGTCGGGTATACCAACCGTTGGTTAAGGGATAAACGGAATCACAAATTTCGTCCTGTGCTATGATTAAATAACGGCATAGTCGCTATTTTTTGGAACATACTATCATCAAGTGTAATTTGTAATACCAAGCAATGCTTGTTTTGAACTCTGCTATACGCAGGTTTAAATAAATGGGGTTTTGAATCGAGGAGGCTAATCACATGTCTGAAGAAATTAAAAATCAGGAAGCTACGGAGAGTAATGAAACCGTAGAAGCGGTGGAATCCGCTGTGACAGAAAATAACGGAGCTGTAGAAGAAGTTGCTGCCGTTAACGAAGAAGAAGTGACTAATCAAGCTGACTTGGAAATCATTTCTTTGAAAAAAGGCGATACCGTGAAAGGAACAATCGTCAAAATCGAAGATAACCAAGCTTATGTAAGCATTGGATATAAATACGACGGTGTGATTCCAATTCGCGAATTGTCCGCAGTACAACTGGACAACGCTGCTGCAGCAGTAGAAGTTGGACAGGAAGTAGAATGTAAAGTTGTTAGCATCAACGACAACAAGGAAAGCCTTGTTCTTTCCAAACGTGCTATTGACAGCGAAAAATCATGGGAAGATCTTGAGAAGTACTTTGCTTCCCAAGAAGCTTTCGAAGTTACTGTGGCTGACGTTGTTAAAGGCGGTCTAGTAGCTGATGTTGGAGCACGTGGATTTATTCCAGCTTCCATGGTTGAGCGTCACTTCGTTGAAGATTTCAGCGATTACAAAGGCCGTACCCTTCGCGTTAAAGTGAAAGAACTTGACCGTGAGAACAGCAAAGTAATCTTGTCCGCTAAAGAAGTTCTCGAAGAAGAGTTCGAAGCTAACAAGCTTAAAATTATGGCTGAACTGTCTGAAGGTCAAATCATTGAAGGTACTGTACAACGTCTGACCCAATTCGGCGCATTTGTTGATGTTGGCGGAGTTGACGGTCTTGTGCACGTATCCGAAATCGCTTGGAATCACGTAGAGAAGCCTTCTGATGTAGTTTCTGAAGGAGATAAAGTACGTGTTAAAGTACTTAAGGTTGATCCTGAAAAAGGAAAAATCAGCCTGAGCATTAAAGCTGCTGCTCCAGGTCCTTGGGACTCTGCTGCTGGCGAAATCAACATCGGTGATGTTGTAACAGGCGTTGTAAAACGTCTTGTGAACTTCGGAGCATTCGTTGAATTGCTTCCAGGTGTGGAAGGTCTTGTGCACATTTCACAAATCTCCCACAAACACATTGCTACTCCACACGAAGTATTGAAAGAAGGACAAGAAGTACAAGTGAAAGTACTGGACTTCAATCCATCCGAGAAACGTGTTAGCCTGAGCATCAAAGAAACTGAAGAAGCTCCAGCACCTACTGCTAGACCTGAACGCAGCAACAGCAGAGACAGAGCTCCTAAAGAAGTATTGAATAACCCTAACGTTTCTCTAAGTAACGAAGGCCTTAGCTTTACGCTTGCTGAACGTTTTGGAGACAAGTTAGACAAATTCAAAGGTAATAACTAATCCTGCTTTTTGAATATACGGGTAAAGTAATCGGCGAGCCCTCGATACGGGGGTTCGCCGATTCTCTTTTTCCAGCGACAGAAAGATTTATTGGAACTAACATGAGTGTTAGCCAATTTTAATGTTTTTTGCTATGATGAGTATCGTAAGGATGACAGGAGGAATGAATATGGCAAGACCCGTTGTGGCAATCGTTGGGAGGCCTAACGTCGGGAAATCGACGATTTTTAATCGGCTGATTGGCGATAGATTGGCCATTGTAGAAGATAAACCGGGGATTACACGTGACCGGATTTATGGTATTTCAGATTGGAACGGTAAGTCGTTCAGTGTGATTGATACCGGAGGTATTGAAATTGATGGAGATGACACGATTCTGAAATCCATCCGCGTTCAAGCGGAGCTGGCGATTGAAGAAGCAGATGTTATTGTATTTATGTGTGAGGCGAAGAGTGGTGTGACGAATTCAGATGAAGAGGTAGCTCAGATTCTGTTCCGTTCAGGTAAACCGATCGTTCTTGCCATCAATAAAGTGGATAATATGAAGCGTGCAGATGATATTTATGAGTTCTATAGCCTGGGCTTTGGAGATCCAATCGGAATTTCCGGTAGTCATGGTACAGGACTCGGTGACTTATTGGACGCTGTTGTAGAACGTCTGCCGGAAAAAATAGATGATGAGTATGATGACGATGTCATTCGTGTAGCTTTGATTGGCCGTCCGAATGTAGGTAAATCCTCTTTAGTTAACGCAATTCTGGGTGAAGAACGCGTTATTGTTAGTGATATTGCAGGTACTACTCGAGATGCTATTGATACACCTTTTGAACGTGATGGACAACGTTATGTGCTTATCGATACTGCAGGTATGCGCAAAAAAGGCAAGGTATATGAGAACATTGAGAAATACAGTGTTATGCGTGCTATGCGGGCGATTGAACGGGCTGATGTGGTTCTCGTTGTAATTAACGGTGAAGAGGGCATTATCGACCAGGACAAGCATATTGCTGGTTATGCACATGAAGCTGGTAAAGCATCTATTTTTGTTGTGAATAAATGGGATGCCATTGAGAAAGACGACAAGACTATGCAGAACTTCGAGTCTAAGATTCGTGACCATTTCTTGTTTATGAGTTACGCACCGGTTGTCTTCTTGTCGGCTTTAACTAAACAGCGCCTGCAAAAACTGCTTCCAGTGGTTCAGCATGTATCTCAACAACATGCACTACGCATTACTACGCATCTGGTGAACGATGTTGTATCGGATGCTATTGCAATTAACCCTCCTCCAACTGACAAAGGCCGTCGCTTACGTATTAACTACGTAACGCAGGTTGCGGTGAAGCCACCGACGATCGTGGTGTTCGTAAATGACCCATCGCTGATGCACTTCTCCTATGAACGTTACTTGGAGAATAAAATCCGCGCGGCGTTTAATTTCGAGGGAACGCCAATCCGTCTCTTTACACGGCGCAAATCCGAAAACGAAGGTTAGGGGAGAAGAAGTGTGGCGCTTGAACTTCTGGTTATCGTTGTAAGCTATTTGCTTGGTTCTGTCAGCTTTAGTGTGCTGTTCGCCAAGCTGCTAAAGGGAATTGATATCCGTCAATATGGGAGCGGCAATGCGGGGGCTACCAATACACTGCGTGTACTGGGAAAAGGCCCTGCGATAGCTGTGCTAGTTCTGGATGTACTGAAGGGTGTTGCCGCAGTTTGGTTAGGAACTTGGGTAGGCGGCTGGGGAACCTGGGTTGCTGCTCTTTGCGGAATCGCTGCCATTGTCGGACATAACTGGCCGCTTTACTTTCGTTTCCGTGGGGGAAAGGGCATCGCTACTACGATCGGTGTTATGGCCACACTGTGTTTATGGCCTGCACTGCTCGCTGGTGCTATCGCCATAGGATCTATCTTTATCACTCGTTACGTATCACTTGGCTCGTTGATTTTTGTCGCGCTGACACCAGTCTTTCTATTGTTGACAGGATTTACACAGCCTGTGCTCTGGACCAGTATTATCATCGCGGTTTTTGCCTTCTGGCGGCACCGGACGAACATTGTTAAGATTGTAGAGGGCCGTGAGAACAAGATAGGCTCAAAAGTAAAAGGAGGGAATCGTGTTGTCTGATAAAGTAACCGTACTAGTAGCGGGGAGCTGGGGAACTGCGCTGGCAAGTGTGCTGGCTGCGAATCACTCGGAAGTTTATCTGTGGACACGTAACTCTGATCAAGCTGCCGAGATCAATGGTTCTCATATCAATAATAAGTATTTACCTGGGATTTCCCTGCCCGCAAACATCATTGCAACCACCGATATGGAGACCGCAGTTTCCGGTTCTAAAGCGGTTGTAATTGTAGCCCCATCTTCAGGTATGCGACAGGTTGCTCGCAGTCTGAAGCCGTTCTGGAAGGATGAAATGCTATGCGTTCATGCTACGAAGGGCTTTGAGACTGAAAGCAAGAAACGGATGTCGATCGTTATTGCTGAAGAACTCGGCTGTGACGAAGGGCAGATTGTCGTTCTCTCCGGACCGAGTCATGCAGAGGAAGTAGTTCGCCTGTGTCCTACTACAGTTGTTGTGGCTTCACCTGATGATAAGCGTACTGCTGAAGCACAGGAATTGTTCATAAACAATGATTTTCGTGTATATACGAACCGTGATCAGGTAGGAGTAGAGCTTGCCGGCGCACTAAAGAATATTATTGCACTCGGTGCAGGTCTATCCGATGGTCTTGGGTTTGGGGATAACGCTAAGGCGGCGCTTCTGACACGTGGTCTGGCCGAGATTTCCCGGGTAGGAGTCGAGCTTGGAGCGAATCCATTGACCTTTGCAGGGCTTGCAGGTGTTGGCGATCTTGTAGTGACTGCTACGAGCCAGCACAGCCGTAACTGGCGTGCTGGCTTTATGCTCGGGCAAGGAAAACCACTGGATGAGGTGCTGGAGTCGATGGGAATGGTTGTCGAAGGTATTCGTACCACGGAGGCTGCTTATGCCATTTCCATCAAGCTAGGGGTCCAAATGCCTATTACAGATCAAATTTATCATGTTCTTTTTAAAGGTAGAAGTCCACGTAGTGCTGTTGAAGCTCTGATGGGCCGTGATCGTAAACCTGAGCTTGAGGCGATTTCTCAGGAAACTTGGGAGCAGTGGCATTCCTGATCCTGTTCACCTTTTTCCGCAAATTCTCATATGTTGTATTGGGGATTGACGGAGGAGGGATGAAAAGTGAGCAGAGATTTTTCCAAGGATGCATTGAACGCCATTAACAAAAAGGCGGGCAAGAACATTACGGAAAGTGCCGTCAAAAAGCTAGCCAGTACGGTCAAACCAGGAACTACGCAGAATGAAGCCCAGCTCCGCCAGTTAATTAAGCAGGTGTCATCGATGGCGAAAGTGCCGGTCAGTGAAGCTACTGTGCAGGAAATTGTTAATGCCGTCAAAAAAGGCGGCGCAGGTTCCGGCACAATGGAGTCTTTAATGAAAATGATGCTTAAAAAATAGCTTTAGGTTGGGTGAGCAAAAGATTCAGAATCCATGAGATTCTGTTATCTTTTGCTCTTTTTTTATTTATTGGTAAACTCTCACAGCTAAAATATCTTAATAATAATATATAAAAAATGATGTTTTTTTACAGAATAGGATAAGGTCATGATATAATAATCCCTAATATATTACAGGCGAATGGGGGCTTTGACCTTGGATCCGATGACAAAAATGTGGTTGTCCCTGATTGCAATGCTGATTATGGGACTGTCTGTATTTCTAATAACTTTTGCTCGGAGCAAAACAAAGGGACTGCTTAAAGCACTGCTGTCTATCCTTGCGTTTATCATCATGTTAGTTGGCCTATTGGGCGGAGTTGTTTCGATTATGTAAGCAGTTACATAATGTTAAGGAAGGAAGTAACATCATGAAATCGCAAAATGGCGTCACCGTTATATTTCAACCTGAAGGTCGTAAAGCTGTGGTAAATCGCGGTATCTCGTTACTGGAAGCAGCTCGTAAAGCCGGAGTGACAATAACCACACGCTGTGGAGGAAAAGCAGGCTGTCTGATGTGCAAGGTTAAAATTGCGAATGAAGAGGCCACAGCGCTGAGACCGCCAGGAGATATTGAACGACGTAAGCTTGGAACTACGTTAGAAGAAGGAGTGCGTCTGGCCTGTCAGGCTGCCGTATGGAGCGATGTGACCGTTCAGGTGCCAGAAGATCCACTTAAGGCTGCTGTACGCCGTAAGCTTGAAGCTGCGCGGCGTGGGGAAGAAGATGAGCTGTGGTAGTGTTAGATTGTCACCGTGGGAGGGACTCGGTTGGAGTTTATACGCAGAAAGAAGAAACTAAAGGCAGGAGCAAGACTTTTTCTAGTAGTGGTGTCAATCACTCTTACTCTTTCGGGATGTCTGTATCCCGGAGAAGAAAAGCGTGCTAGCGTTAATTATCGAGAAAGTGTTAAGCGGATACAAGCCGCCGTTGATGATTTTCAACAGGAGGAAGGTGTGCTTCCGATCCTTAATGCGGATGAAGCCACTCCAAGATATGAGAAGTTCCGGATAGACCTAGGCAAGCTGAACAATAAGGGATATTTGGATGATATTCCGGCTACGGCTTTTGAACAGGGCGGAAGTGCTTATTTTCTTATATTGAATGAGGAAAGCGATCCTGTTGTTAAGGTTATGGATCTTGTTACCGTCCAGAAGGTGAATGATGTGCAGCGTCAGATAAATCGTTATAAATCAGCTCATGACGGCTCTTTGCCCGTACTTGATGAGCTATATCCAGGAGTTTACACCATTGATCATAAGAAGGCAGGTACAAGCTCTATATCATTAACTAGCGTCTATTCCGGTCAGAATCTTGATTTCATTATGGATAAGGCTGGAACGGTCTACGTAGATTATGTCTTTGATATTATAGCTGCCATCGAAAAGAATGGTGGAGAACATGACGAGAAAAAGGACCTGCGACTGGATTTGGAGGAAGCTTCGTATTACGTGCCCGTGAAGTCTTTACCGTATCTATGGATTAACAATCAGCCGGTTCCGCAGCCTCCTAGCTAAAGTTAAAGAACGCCTAATACTTCGGATATTTTCCGAAGTATTAGGCGTTTTTTTGTGTCTTAACAGAAGCTTAACGGTCTGTTATAAATCGCAGATGGAATTAAGGCTAAGTTCAATAGCAGGTAAGACTCGAATGCTAGAATGAAGGTAAGAAAGGAGATTCAGTTCAGGCTAGAGATCAATCATGAAAAATTCGTAATCATTCAAAATTAGTGAAAAAGGATGTTGATGACATGAAAAAAAGATTCATATGGACGCTTTCAGCGGCATTACTCCTGACCCCGCTTATTCCAATAGGCGCGATGGCTTCCAGCAGCGTAGTTGCGGTTTCTTCTAAACCGCTAGAGAAGCTCGCTTCTGAGAAAGCAGCGCTTCTAACTGAACAATATGGGATAACCAGCGTGCAGTATGCCTTGATCGACAATGGAGTGATCAAAGTATCGGGACAATCAGGAATTAACGACATAGAAGGAAAAATCCCTTTAACGAAGGAAACCATCTATGGTATTGGCTCTACGAGCAAAATGTTTACCGCCTCAGCAGTCATGAAATTAGTGGATGAAGGTAAAATCAATCTCGATACACCCGTTGTACAATATATTACGGATTTCATGATGGAAGATGATCGTTACAAAAAGATTACTCCGCGCATGTTGTTGAATCATTCATCAGGTTTTCAAGGTTCGACTTTAGCTAGTGCATTTCTATTTGATGATCCAGATACGTACGTACACGATACGCTGCTAGAGCACTTGTCTACACAGAAATTAAAGGCAGAACCGGGAGCTTTTTCAGTGTATTGCAATGATGGGTTTACGCTCGCAGAAATTCTTGTAGAAAGAGTCAGTAAAATGACTTTCACGGAATTCATTCATCATAATTTTGCTGTACCTATGGGTATGAACCATACCATGACGCCACAAGACAAGGTAGATTCAAGCAAATTTGCAGGTCTTTACTCTCCTGCCTTCGAGGGCCAGCTCCCGACGGAGACGACCAATGCTATTGGTACAGGCGGAATCTACTCTACTGCTGAGGATTTAGTCCGATTCTCGGAAATCTTTACTGGGAAGCGAGCAGATGTACTCTCAACCAAATCAGTACAGGCCATGGAGCAAGAAGAGTATAGAAAGGGATTTTGGCCCAAAGATGACGGGGATAATTCTGCTGACTACGGACTTGGTTGGGACAGTGTACGATTATTCCCTTTTAACGATTATGGTATAAAAGCCCTTGTTAAAGGAGGAGACACACAGATGTATCATTCCTCCCTTGTCGTGCTTCCAGAACAGAATATGGCTGCAGCAGTCATTTCCTCGGGGGGGAGCTCCGTAATTAATCAGCTGCTGGCAAGTGAACTGCTCCTTCAGGCGATGAAAGAGAAGGGCGTAATTAAAGAAATCAAGCCAGATAAATCATTTGGCAAGCCAGTTAAGGCTGACATGCCAAAAGACCTTGTGAAGTTCGCAGGTTATTACAGTGCGCTTAGCAGCCAATGGAAGGTAACTATTAAAGGCGGGGAACTCTTTTTATCAGGAACGACTGCCCCGGAACAAAAATTTATTTACACCACAGATGGAACTTTTGTTGATGAGGAAGGCAGCACAAAGGTTAATTTTGTTAAGGAAAGTAACGGACGGACTTATTTGTGGATGAGTCAGTATATTTCGGTTCCTGAATTAGGCCAGCTTGCATTTTCTGAATACAAGGCGGAGAAATTGGAAGTTGCAGCATTGAATAAAGAAACCGCAGATGCGTGGGCAAAAAGAGAAGGTAAGTCATACTATCCAGTCAGCGAGAAATTCAGTTCCATCACCTATATGAACATGATTAGGCCAACAATACAGACAAGCGAAGGTTACTTCAGAGATATGAAGATAACAGGTCCAAATACGGCTCAGGGCCAGCACGAAATTCCTGGCATCGCGGGCCGGGATACATTGGATATTCTTTTCTATGCAAAAGAAGGCATAGAGTTCTTTAATGCGGCTGGAACCTTGTATATGAGTGAAGACGGCGTGATGCCGCTGTATAAAGGCAAATCGTCGATAACTACGATACAGGCGGATGGTTATGCTAGATGGTTCAGCGTTCCTGAAACAGCAGCTGGAAAGAAAATGGTAGTCAAGATGCCGGCAAAAGGGGCTTTTATGGTATACGATGAAACGGGAGCCCTCGTAAATAACACGGTCATAAGCAGTAAAAATGAAGTTGTACTGCCTGAGAAGGGCTATATTGTATTTGCCGGGAATGCCGGATCTTCTTTTGGTATTGCCCTAGTGAAATAGTGAGTAGAATGAAAGCATTCTAAGCTTCCAAATATTCTATAATTTTCTTCATGCATATCCACTAAAATAGTTCTATCAATGAATCCTACCTCATATGATGAATGAGTAAGCTTCCGGGCGTCAGACGCCTTGCGGCGCGCACAACTGATTTTTAGAAATTACATTGCAAAATGCGCGATTATGGGTCATAAATTCGTTCCGGATACATATGATGATACTAGTCCAAATGCATGTCCGAGCATTCGGAGTTTAGCGCGGGGCCAGTACGTCCCGGTCGAAAGCAGCTAGGCTTCGGGCGGGCATACGATAAGTCCGGTGGATGTCCTGCAAGGGTCAGATTACCGGCGGAACGCGAAGTCGATGCTCTTCAGGCATTTTTTCTTCGGAGTAATATGAGGAGGGGATCTCTTTTGGAAAAAGTGGATATTTTCAAGGACATTGCCGAGCGTACCGGCGGAGACATTTATCTTGGCGTCGTCGGCGCGGTTCGCACGGGGAAATCGACATTTATCAAGCGCTTCATGGAAACAATTGTCCTGCCTAACATCACGAATGAGGCAGATCGGGTAAGAGCTGTGGATGAGCTTCCGCAAAGCGCAGCAGGCAAAACAATTATGACCACTGAACCTAAGTTCGTGCCTAACAGCGCAGTCCAAATCAAGGTTGCGGAAGGGCTTGAGGTTAATGTTCGACTGGTAGACTGTGTGGGTTACGCTGTAGAAGGCGCTAAAGGCTACGAGGATGAGAATGGACCAAGAATGATCTCTACACCTTGGTTTGAGGAGCCAATTCCTTTTCAGGAAGCGGCAGAGATCGGGACCCGTAAGGTCATCCAGGAGCATTCAACGCTTGGTGTTGTAGTAACAACAGATGGTACGATTGCAGAAATTCCGCGGAACTCGTACGTGGACTCTGAAGAACGCGTCATTGCAGAGCTGAAGGAAGTGGGTAAGCCATTTGTGCTGGTCATTAACTCGACTCGGCCACGCAGTGAGGAAGCACAGCAGCTCCGCAGTGAGCTAGCCATCAAATACGATATCCCTGTCATGACGCTCAGCGCAGCAAACATGACTGAAGAGGACGTAACCGGTGTACTTCGTGAAGTATTATACGAATTCCCTGTTCATGAAGTGAATGTGAACTTGCCGAGCTGGGTCATGGTGCTTGGAGAGAATCATTGGCTGCGTAGTAGCTATGAAAACTCCGTTCGCGATACGGTAAAAGACATTCGCCGCTTGCGGGATGTTGACCGGCTCGTATCTCAGTTCACAGAGTATGACTTTATCGATAAAGCTGGCCTAAGTGGTATGAACATGGGTCAGGGTGTAGCAGAGATCGATCTGTATGCCCCAGAAGAGCTGTATGATCAGGTTCTGATGGAGGTAGTAGGGGTTGAAATCCGCGGTAAGGATCACTTGCTCCAGCTGATGCAGGAATTCTCACACGCGAAAAGAGAGTACGACCGTTTCTCGGAAGCTTTAGAAATGGTCAAGACTACCGGTTATGGTATTGCTGCTCCTTCGCTAGCTGAAATGGCGCTAGATGAACCAGAGCTGATTCGTCAAGGCTCTCGCTTCGGGGTTCGCTTAAAGGCCACCGCGCCATCAATTCATATGATTCGTGTTGATGTTGAATCTGAATTCTCACCAATCATTGGTACAGAGAAACAAAGTGAAGAGTTGGTTCGTTATCTGATGCAGGATTTCGAGAACGACCCGATTAAGATTTGGGAATCCGATATTTTTGGGCGCTCCTTGCATTCCATTGTGAGGGAAGGTATACAAGGCAAGATCGCGATGATGCCGGATAATGCACGCTACAAATTGCAAGAAACGCTTGGCCGGATCATCAATGAAGGCTCAGGCGGGCTTATTGCAATTATTCTCTAACTTAAATTTAAGCAGATTGGAAGAGTGGGAGAGATCCCACTCTTTTTATGCGTAAAAATAATGAAACTTGATTCCTAGTTCCTATAATAACGGTGAATCTGACTCAATTTATTTCTGAAAAGAAGAATTAACCTGGTCTTATAGGTCTATAAAATTAGATAGCAATTGGATGTTTATGCAAGTGTAGATGATAATTTCTACTCCTTTTTTGTCTAACTGCTTGAATTTATGGATGGGCTGTATTACTATAAGTTTGTTGCGCTTCAAGGTCTATGGGCGCCAGTGTTCAGTAATAAACGGGATTATCACGTATATTTTACGTTTAAACGGAAACAGTGTATGATACCGGAAATTTACTCAGGGAGGTGAGAAAACATGAATAAATCTGATTTGATCAATGTAGTTACAGAAGCAACTGAACTTCCCAAGAAGGATGCTACTAAAGCTGTAGATGCGGTTTTCGAAGCAATTACAGAAGCGCTGCAAAGCGGTGATAAAGTACAACTGGTTGGATTCGGAAACTTTGAAGTGCGCGAACGTTCCGCACGTAAAGGCCGTAACCCACAAACTGGTGAAGAAATCGAAATTCCTGCAAGCAAGGTACCGGCATTCAAACCTGGTAAAGCGCTGAAAGACGGAATCAAATAAAGATTTCTACATATCAATCCCATAGTCTTTTTAAGTAACAACTATGCCGCCCTCCAAGGCGGCATTTGTTTTTTGGAATAGCATGGGCTGTACATTAGGTTTAGAGGAGGATCAGCGATGACGGATAAAAATACGAGCGAAAATCCGCTTCCGACAGGTAGCGACTATATTGTGGTGAAGGCTAAAGAAAATGGCGTTCAAGTCATTGGGCTAACTAGAGGTACGGATACGCGCTTTCATCATACAGAGAAGCTAGACAAGGGTGAGGTGTTGATTGCCCAGTTTACCGATCATACCTCAGCAATGAAAATTCGCGGAAAAGCTGAGATTTTAACGAAACACGGACAATTGGAAAGCGAAAGCTGAAAAGCAGGCATAGCCTGCTTTTTTTCAAAATATAGTAAGGGTGAATGATCATATCCACAAAAAAGTGGGTACTATGGATAAGGGGGGCGTGTCCATGAACAAAGCCTGGTTGATTGGTGCCGTATTACTCTTGACTGCGACCTCTGCTATTATTTTGCCGAAACTGGCAGACTTAGACTCATCCGTACAGCAGAGAAATGGGACAGTGGAGACTTTTACCGGCAACCATAACACAGTGCTTGACAACGACAATCTTGTTGATGTTCTGGGCGCTCTTCCGTTGACCTTACCCATAGATAGCGTAGGCTGGGAAGATCATGTTCTGTCACTGGATCTGAAAGTGAGCGGGAACGATCATGAACCTGAGGAACTCTATCAAAATATGGCTCAGGCTATATCCTTTGCCATTCAAGAAACCTCGAATGTGGATCAACTTCTACTTCGCATTGTGGTAGAAGATAAATGGCTTGGTAGCCGCCGGCTGCTGTTAGCCGGGGATATCAGACGTTCTGAGTGGTCTTATACGCTGCAAGATGAACTTCAGTCTGCGGGTAATCATCCTATATCGGATCGTCTCAAAACGGGCTTCCGCATTAGTGAAACCGAGCTCTGGAAGAAACAGTTCATTTATCCTTGAATGGATTAAAAGAAACTCAGGCGTACCACAGTGCGTGACAAAAAAACATGTGATATAATAGACAAGATTGTGAACAAACGAATTATTATTATGTCAATGGCTTCGGAGGCTGAAATGAAACCGTACTGCATACCGCAACTGGCTAAACCCTACACCGACTACGACATGATTCAGAAGCATACGGATTTGCCGCCGTTTTCTGATGGCCGGGGTCATTTGTTATATATTTTTCTAAATCATGCTTCTTCTGCAAAAGGAAGTGCCGGAGAGTTGTACACGCTTGTGACAGCGCTTGTTCAACTAGGTCTGGATACGCATGAGGTCATTGACCGTTCGAATGATAGACGGGGGGGAGACCCTATGCGTTCCCGTCAATTGAAGGTACTGGCTGGCGATTACTTCAGTAGCTGGTTTTACCATTTGCTTGCAAAGAGTGATCAGATCGAGATGATTGGAATCTTGAGTAAGGCGATTGCAGATTTCAATGTCTTGAAAGCGAATCTCTACGTGAAGATGAGAGGCATACGTCTTTCGGCTGAACAATACTTGCGGCACATGGTACAGCTGAATATGCGGCTGTTCCTTTCTTTTACGCCTATGATTGAGAACTCCTTAGTGGAGTTGTGGGAGAAACTGCTGGCAGAATTCAGTCAGTGTGAGACCGTTGCTATTGAGCTTCTTCGTAGTGATAATCCTGCGAATGCAGGGAATGGTTATTGCTACTGGAAGATGATGGAGACTGCAACGGAGGAAGAACGCAAGCAACTTCAAGACCTGAACCTTGATCAGAAGGAATGGAAGATGCTGAAAATGAAATATAAATGTGATTCGCAACTGACGGACAAGCTTCATCAATCGCTTCAGTCTATTCAGGGACTATTGCAAAGCGTTAATGACGAGAGTTTACTTAGAGAGCTAGAGATCGCGCTGGATCGTTTTCTCCTGCAGATGAAGGTCACAGGACAAGCAGCCGTGGAGGGTTAAGGGATGACTATGGAAAAAACGACAACTGCTGTAGGTGACAACAGCAAACCAAAAGAGCAGTTTGTACATTCCGTATTTGAGAGTATTGCTGGAAAATACGATTTGATGAATGACATCCTAAGCTTTCGCCGCCACAAGGCATGGCGTAAATTCACGATGAAGAAGATGGGGATGAAGCGCGGGGATTCGGCCGTTGACCTATGTTGTGGAACCTGTGATTGGAGCATCGCTTTGGCGGAAGCCTCGCAGACTGGCAATGTAATCGGACTGGATTTCAGCGCAGGTATGCTTGAAGTAGGTCGCCGCAAAGTGGAAGAGCGCAAGCTTCAGGATCGTATTTCCTTGGTGCAGGGCAATGCTATGGAACTGCCTTTTGAAGACAATGCATTTGATTATGCAACGATTGGATTCGGACTACGCAATGTGCCAGATCCTGTTCAAGTGCTTAACGAAATGAAGCGGGTAGTAAAACCTGGTGGAATGGTTGTATGTTTGGAGCTATCCAAGCCGATGAAACAGCCGTTTAAAGGTGTATATTTCTTTTATTTCCAGCGTGTGCTTCCATTGCTTGGTAAGTTATTCGCGAAAAGGTACGAGCAATACAAATGGCTGCCAGAATCGTTGGCAATGTTCCCAGACCGGGAGCAACTGGCCACTATTTTCCGTGAAACCGGACTTCAAAAAGTGGAATCCTTCCCCTTGACCGGAGGCATCGCGGCATTACATATTGGGCTCAAGGAGAACGGGAATGTTTAAGAAAATCGGTATCTTTTTACAAATGATTAAGTTTGAACATACGGTATTTGCTTTACCCTTTGCCTTTATGGGTGCTTTACTGGGATCCGTTGTCATGAATGATAGCCTCCCATCCTGGAGTCAAATTGGCTGGATTGTAATCGCTATGTTTGGAGCACGCAGTGCAGCTATGGGATTGAATCGATTGATAGACCGAATCAGTGATGCCAAGAATCCACGCACAGCGGGAAGAGCGATTCCTGCAGGGTTACTTAAGATCGGTGAAGTTGTCATTTTTATAGGCATTTCGTTTTTCTTGCTCTTTTGGGCAGCCTTTAAATTAAATCCTTTGTCAGCTAAACTGTTACCTATCGCTGTATTCCTTCTTGTTATCTATTCATTCACTAAGCGCTTTACATGGGCATGCCATCTTATCCTCGGCCTCACCATTGCGCTTGCACCGCTGGGCGGCTGGGTAGCTGTGACCGGTAGTGTGAATTGGACTTCAATGGTATTTTACTTCACAATAGTGTTTTGGACCGCTGGTTTTGATGTTATATACTCTTGTCAGGATGTTGAGTTTGATCTTAAAGAGGGCTTGAAATCCATTCCGGTGCGGTTTGGGGTCCAGGGCGCGCTAGTTATTGCTCGCGTGTTTCACATTCTCACGGCGATTGGATTCGTATCGCTGTTGTTTTTGACGGATTTAAGCTGGTGGTATGTAGCAGGTATGATCCTCGCTTATATTATTCTTTTTTATGAGCATTATATCGTATCTCCGAGTGATCTCAGTCGGTTACAGACAGCTTTTTTCACTATGAACGGCGTGCTGAGCATCGTGGTGTTCTCTTTCACTTTGATTGACTTGGTGGTGCATTTCAAAAAATGACGCTTACTAAACCGAAAAACTTCGTGGTTGGAATTACAGGGGCAAGCGGTGCTATCTATGGTATTCGTCTGATCGAAACGTTGCTATCGCTGGGCTACTCCGTTCATTTGGTCGTAAGTAATGCGGGCTGGCGCGTTTTTAAAGAAGAACTAGGTTATATCGCATCAGACCGGGAAGGCTTTTTGAACGAAAAGTTCAAAGGCTATCCCGGTTCTCTACTTTATCATCCTGTCGCTGATATCGGTGCATCTATTGCAAGCGGTTCGTTTCGTGTGGAAGGGATGATTATTATGCCTTGTTCCATGGGAACATTGTCTGCGGTTGCTAATGGAACCTCCGACAATCTGATGACTCGTGCTGCTGATGTTATGCTTAAGGAAGGACGTCCGCTGGTCCTTGTTCCTCGTGAGACACCTCTGCATGCTATTCATCTTGAGAATATGTTGAAGCTTTCCCGTCTGGGGGTTCGGATCATTCCGGCAATGCCGGCGTTTTACTTTGGGCCACAAAGTATGGATGATCTGATTAATTTCATGGTGGGTAAAGTGCTTGACAGCTTTAATATTGAACATCAATTATTTCGCAGATGGGGGGATTGAAAGGATGGAGAATAACAGCCACACCATCATAGGCAAAATCAGCTATACTAACTCATGGCCGGTATTTCACAATTTTCATCCCTCTGCACTGAAATATCCGGCAGAGATGGTGAGTGAGGTACCTGCCATTCTTAATCAGGGGATGAGTCGTGGAACGATTCATGTGGGTGCATTATCCTCTTTTGCGTATGCTGAAGCCAGCGATAAGTTATTGCTGTTACCTGATTTATCGGTAAGTGCGGACGGTCCTGTGAGGTCAATATTTCTTTTTTCTCGGGTGCCTCTTGCACAGATAGGTTCCGGTACGATTGCTGTTACGAACACTTCTGCAACATCGGTAAATTTGCTGAAAATTTTAATGGAAAAGGCTTTTGGCAATAAACCAGAATATATTAGTGCTAATCCTGATTTGGATGCCATGATGCATCAAGCAGATGCCTGCTTACTCATTGGTGATCATGCGATTAAAGCCTCTTGGCAGGATCAAGGGTATATCGTTACGGATCTGGCGGAGCTTTGGAAAGAATGGACGGGCTTAGGGATGACCTTTGCAGTCTGGGCAGTGAATCGAAAAGCTGCGAATGATAAACCGGAAGCCATTGCGGAGATTGCAGAAGCTTTTGCTGAGAGTAAACTGCGGGGGCTAAGTGATTTAGATCCTATAGTACTTGCAGCCTGTACGACAATTGGAGGGACTAAGTCTTATTGGGAAGGGTACTTTCGCAATTTATGCTATGATTTTGGAGAAAGGCAGCAGAAAGGTCTGAACCTCTATTTCCGCTATGCCTATGAGATGGGTCTGCTGCCGCAGGCAGTGAAGATGGAGATTTGGAGTCATAAACTGTTGACACGGGTGAAAGAATGAAACGACTGCAAATATTCGGATTACTGAACAGAGACATGGATCAGATTGAAAAAGATTTGTACCGTAGCGTACAGGGTGATGACGACCTACTAACTGAGACTTCTCTGCATTTATTAAAAGCTGGCGGTAAAAGATTGCGTCCCGTATTCGTTTTGATGGGTGGGAAATTTGGTAAGTATGATCTTGAGAAGCTGAAACGTGTGGCGATACCGCTAGAACTCATTCATAGCGCTTCACTAGTTCACGATGATGTCATTGACGATGCAGAACTGCGCCGAGGTGAACTTACTGTTAAGGCCAAATGGGGCGATAAAATTGCCATGTACACCGGTGACTACATATATGCGAAAGCACTGGTGATGACGACGGAGCTGAAGAATCTGCGAATTCATCAGATTTTGTCCAAGGCCATGATTGAAATGTCGATCGGAGAGATGGAGCAGATTCGTGACTTCTTCAACAGTGAGCAAAGTGTGCGTCATTACCTGCGGCGGATTCGCCGCAAAACAGCGCTGTTGATTGCAGTCAGCTGCCAATTGGGTGCACTTGCTGCTGAAGCTGAACCAGAGGTGGCTCGTCTACTTTATAATTATGGATATAATGTAGGGATGGCCTTCCAGATTCGGGATGATTTACTTGACCTCTCAGGCACCGAGAAGCAAATCGGTAAACCTCCAGGTAGTGATATGCGGCAAGGGAACATCACCCTTCCTGTCATTTATAGCCTGGAAGATGAAAGATTGCGAGCTCCGCTTCTTGAGGAGTTGAAGTCTATCCGTGAAGGGCACAGCACAGTAGGGCGTGCTATTGATCTTATTCTTTCTGGAGACGGAATTGCCCGTTCTGAGGAGTTGGCTTCGCGTTATATCGCGAAGGCACTTGCTGCGCTAGATCAGTTGCCTAACAACAAGACTAAGCGTAATCTGCGCGATATTGCCTTTTTTGTAACAGGCAGAGCTTATTAGTATTTTGGTGATCGTGAAATTAAACGTTTCCAGAAAGCGCGGTTTCTGTTAAGATAGCGTCAAAACAACCCAGCTAATGGGAAATTGGAGAGTGCCTCTATGGAAAAGACGTATCTGATGGTCAAACCGGATGGAGTACAACGTGGATTAATTGGGCGTATTGTCTCACGCTTTGAAGATAAGGGCTTTAAGCTGGTCGCTGCAAAGCTGATTACAGTCAGTGAAGACCAAGCAAAAAGACATTATGCGGAGCATGCTGGCAAGGACTTTTTTGCAGAGTTGGTTTCTTTTATAACTTCAGGTCCTGTATTTGCAATGGTGTGGGAAGGTGATGATGTTGTAGCATTATCCCGTACGCTCATTGGTAAGACGAAGGTAGGAGAAGCCTTGCCGGGTACGATTCGAGGCGACTTTGCCAGCCATACACCGCTTAATTTAATTCATGGATCTGACTCGCCTGAAAGTGCAGAACGAGAAATTGCTAATTTCTTTACTCCAGATGAATTGAATCTTTATAACAAAGAGATCGCAGTCTGGATGTAGGAGCCAAGCGGGAGGCGGGGGATTAACATGTCTGATCGTAATGTTGCAGCATTAACAGCAGATTCAGATTACATCGGGTTTATTCATCATGTTAAGCAAAGCACCGGAATTGATCTGGCTCAGTATAAAGAAGCGCAGATGAAGCGGCGTTTAACGACTCTTCGTGTGAAGAATGGATATCAAACCTTTAGTGATTTTTTTGCCGCAATGATGAAGGACAAGGAATTATTTTATGAATTTTTGGACCGAATGACGATTAATGTTTCCGAGTTTTGGCGGAATCCGAATCGGTGGGAAGTACTGCGAGATATCATTCTTCCTGATTTGCAACAATCTGGCCGCAGATTGAAACTGTGGAGCGCTGCATGTTCCACTGGAGAAGAGCCCTATACGCTGGCTATGATTTTATCGGATAAGAATTTATTGGGACAGACTGGCATTCTGGCTACGGATATTGACGACGGTGCGCTTTCTAAAGCAAAGCAAGGTTTGTATCTGGAACGTTCTTTGAAGGATGTGCCTAATGATGTTGCTGCGCGTTATTTTAAACCCGAGGGTCCATTATTCAAGGTTAGCGACACACTTAAGAAAAACATAGATTTCCGTAAACAGAACCTACTGCTGGACAAGTTCGATGAGGGTTTTGATCTTATCATTTGTCGCAATGTAATGATCTATTTTACTGAAGAGGCGAAGAATAAGCTCTACCATAAGTTTTCGGCTAGTTTACGTCCAGGCGGGTATTTGTTTGTAGGCAGTACAGAGCAGATCTTTACGCCAGCGCAATATGGCTTTGAATCGACGGAAACCTTTTTCTATCGTAAAAAATAAATACTTCTTGCTCCTTCATCTGTGTACTTTTTTAGGTATACTTTCGCTATCGTTCAGTGATACTGGGTAGTAGAATCTGTAAGCTAAGCGAAAGGATCGTTAAACTGATGGACAAAAGCAAGGTCATTGCCGCGTACAAACGAGGCTTTATTACCGTTCGTGAGTGCGGGCAAATTCTCGGTGTAGAAGAAATGCAATTGAAGCGCCTTCTGCAACTGGAAGAGCGTAAGTCTACATTTCCTTCAACAAGTCAGCGGATCGGAAGCTAACAAATGCCGGACCGTGCCGAGGAGCGCCATTTATACTCTATTGAGTATGAATGGCGCTTTTTCTTTAAGTCAAAGCGCATTCATTTTGCCGCGGATGGAGTCATTTTGGGAAGATCCCTTTCTTGTCAAAGAGGATTGCCTATACTATAATGAGCAAAGATCATTAGGATTTTAGCGGTTTACAGTTTAAAAGTATAAAAGGGGGAACGCAGCATGAGTTTGCGCTATTTAACAGCGGGGGAAACGCACGGCCCCCAGCTTACGGCCATTATTGAGGGATTGCCAAGTAATTTGACATTGGATTTTGAAGAGCTTAATTTTCAATTACAGCGTCGACAAAAGGGTTATGGACGCGGACGTCGCATGCAGATTGAGAAAGATACGGCACAAATTGTAGGTGGAGTGCGTCATGGCTATACTACAGGTGCTCCAGTAGCCTTGATAGTAGAGAATAAAGACTGGACTCACTGGAAGAACATCATGAATATCGAGCCTATTCCTGGCAGTGACGAAGAAAAACGCCGCGTAAATCGGCCGCGTCCTGGCCATGCAGACCTGAATGGCGGATTGAAGTACAACCATACGGATCTTCGTAACGTACTGGAACGCTCCAGTGCTCGCGAAACAGCAGCCAGAGTCGCATGTGGCGCTGTAGCGAGACAGCTACTTGCAGCTTTTGGCGTGAAGGTAGCAGGGCAAGTTATTCGTATCGGTGAAATTGAAGCGCCTGCTAACGATCTGCCTATCGATGAGCTGATTGAGCGGACAGAACAGTCCTCTGTCAGAGTTGTCGACAAAGAAACGGAACAGAAGATGGAGGCTTACATAGATCAGATTAAGGAAGAGGGCGACTCCATCGGTGGAATCGTTGAATGTATCGTCGAAGGACTTCCTGTCGGACTAGGCAGTTATGTACAGTCTGACCGGAAGCTTGACGGAGCAATCGCTGGGGCGGTAATGTCGATTAATGCATTCAAAGGCGTTGAAATTGGCATTGGGTTTGAAGCTGGCAAATTGCGTGGATCGCAAGTCCATGATGAAATTATGTATGAAGCTTCTAAAGGATACTACCGTGCAAGTAATCGCTTAGGTGGTTTTGAAGGTGGTATGACTAACGGCATGCCTGTTGTAGTTCGCGGTGTCATGAAGCCGATCCCTACCCTTTATAAACCGCTTCAAAGTGTGGATATCGACACCAAAGAACCATTTACAGCGCAAGTCGAGCGTTCGGACGCTTGTGCGGTTCCAGCGGCATGTGTTGTTCTGGAGAACGTAGTGGCTTGGGAAATCGCAAAAGCATTCCTTGATAAGTTCGGTGGCGACTCCCTGGAAGAAATTAAAGCGAACTATGAAAATTACCTATCACAGCTGGAGAGTTACTAATTATGCGTACAATTAATGTAGATTTAGGTGACCGTTCGTATCCTATTCTTATCGGTAGTGGATTACTAAAGGACATTGCCCATTATTGTGCTGAGGCTGGATTTTCGGAGCGTAGTCCACTGTTAGTAGTGAGTGATACTGAAGTAGCACCAAGGTACCTGCCAGCTCTTGAGGAAGCTTTGCGTTCTCACGGTTATACAGTGGTTAGTCACATAATGACGGCAGGTGAAGCCTCTAAATCATTAGCCGTGTATGAAGAAGTTATGACAACCGCGATTCAAGCTGGATTAGACCGCAATTCAGCGGTTTTAGCTTTAGGCGGCGGAGTGGTTGGCGATTTAGCAGGATTTGTAGCAGCAACCTATATGCGTGGAATCGGTTTTTTGCAAATTCCGACGACGATTCTAGCTCATGATAGTAGTGTGGGTGGTAAAGTGGCTGTCAATCATCCATTAGCCAAAAATATGATAGGGGCCTTCTATCAACCGTCAATGGTACTCTACGATTTGGACACACTACGTACTCTTCCAGCACGGCAAGTTTCATCTGGTCTGGCTGAAGTGGTAAAGCACGGTCTCCTCGTGGACAAAGAGTTCGCCTATTGGTGTCGTGATCATGCCGAAGAGCTGCTAGCGCTGAATGTCGAAGCCTTAGGTTATGCTTTAGAGCGTGGCTGTGCAATTAAGGCAGATGTAGTGGCGAATGATGAGCGTGAGCATGGACTTCGGGCGATATTGAACCTTGGACATACGATCGGACATGCCATTGAAGCCGTTGGTGGGTACGGTGTGTTTCTGCATGGAGAAGCGATTGCGATTGGGATGGCGGGTTCAGCGCTATTGGCTGCGAAGCTTGGGCGGGATGCTTCTATTTATGAGGATACTGTATCTATGCTGACCGCGTTGTCACTGCCTGTACGGCTTCCTTCCGAGTATGATGAAGATGAACTGATGGACGCTATGATGCATGATAAGAAATTCAAGGAAGGCAAGATGACCTTTATCGTGCCTGATGCCATAGGCTCTGTAAGCATTGTGAACGATGTGCAGGAGTCGCTTGTGCGAGAGGTTCTCGCAGAGCTTAAGAAGGAGGGAAGACCGTGGTAAACCGAGGAATTCGCGGAGCAACAACCGTGACTAAGAACGAAGAGGCAGAGATTTTACGTGAGACCGTTATACTGCTGCGGGAGATCGTAGAACGTAATGATGTTATCGCTGAGAATATAAGCAATGTCTGGATTACGATGACCAATGATCTGGATGCTACATTTCCTGCAAGAGCGATTCGTGAGATTGAGGGCTGGGAAATGGTTCCACTTATGTGTTCAACGGAAATCCCGGTTAAAGGAAGCTTGCCGATGTGTATCCGGTTGATGGTACAGATTAATACAGATAAATTGCAGCGTGAGATTCGCCACGTTTATCTGAATGAGGCTCAGAAGCTACGTCCGGATTTATCAGAGAGTAAGTCTTAAATTGTAGTTGTGGGTTGTCAATGACCCTTGTCATCATGTATAGTGTAGTTAGCCGAGTATAGAAGAGTTTAGTTTAGTTGAGATGAGTATAGTTGAGCAGAGTGCGAGAAGTTTTTTTAGATTAGCATGTACCGTGTAAGCAGAGTCTTTATTTTGATATGCACTGAAGTCATTTATCATCAGTGAAATATCTTATTTAGGGATAAGTCTGTAGACACTACATAATAATGCTGATCAATGCTCAAAAACATATACTTACTAACACAAACCCTCTACTTCGGTAGAGGGTTTTTTTGTATTTCGGAACCATTCATATATCTAAGGGGGCATCTAACAATGACGAATCCAAGTGTTCAAGAGGTGGTAAAGCTGTCGCGGGATTATAATCTGATTCCTGTTGTAAAGCGACTGCTCGCGGATATGGAAACACCTATCCGGTTATTCCAACGTTTCGCTGAACGTGATCGCGCGTTCTTGCTTGAAAGTGTAGAGGGTGGAAAACAATGGGCACGGTATTCGTTCATCGGTAGCGATCCCTTTTTGATGATATCCGGTAAAAAGGGTGCAATTAACGTAGAAGTCGGCGGAGAGAAGAAGCAACTATACGGAAAGCCGATTGAGGAGCTTAAAGCGTTACTCCGTTCATACCGTAGTCCTAAGCTTGACGAAATGCCTCCATTTACTGGAGGGGCTATCGGATTTTTCGGATATGATCTGCTTCAGTATTATGAGAAGTTACCTCAGCATCCTGTGGATGATCTCCAAATGGATGATATAAGATTTATGTTTTGCGATCGGATCATTGTTTTTGACCATGTGAAGCAACAGATTCTGCTTGTTGGTAACCTGCATGTAAAAGACGGAGATACAGATTCGGATATCCGATCCAATTATGAAAGCCTGAGTCGTAAGCTGGAGGCAATGGCCGAAGATCTGCAAAAAGAAGGCCCTAAGGAAAATGTGAATCGCCGCAGCATTCCGCAGGATATCGAGCTTGGAGAGATTCATTCTAACCTCACTAAAGAGCAGTACATCAACAATGTAGAACAGGCGAAAGAATATATTCGCTCAGGCGATATTTTTCAAGTGGTATTGTCACAGCGGTTGCATATTGAAACGGAAGTTTCTCCATTGCATGTATACCGGATGCTCAGAACTCTTAACCCCTCTCCTTATATGTACTATTTGAAAATGGACGAGGAGATTATTGTTGGCACATCACCTGAAGCGCTCGTAAAGGTGGATGGAAATCGTGTGGAAACAAGGCCGATTGCTGGAACTAGACCAAGGGGTGACAGTGAAGCATCAGACCGGGCGTATGCTGCCGAGCTCTTGGAGGATGAAAAAGAACGTGCGGAACATTTGATGCTTGTTGATCTGGGTCGTAATGATCTAGGGAGAGTATCCAAATTTGGTTCAGTAAAATGTGATTCCTTTATGGAGATTGAAAGATACTCCCATGTCATGCACATGGTCTCGAATGTGTCAGGCACGCTCAGTGAGGATAAAGATTTCTTTGATGCTTTCCTCTCCTGTCTGCCAGCCGGTACCGTCTCAGGTGCTCCTAAGCTGCGGGCCATGGAGATTATCGCTGAACTTGAACAAGAGGCACGTGGTGCTTACGCTGGGGCTATTGGCTATCTGGGATTCTCAGGAAATATGGATTCATGTATCACCATTCGTACCATCATCTTCCGGAAAGGTCGTGCGTACGTACAGGCCGGAGCAGGTATCGTTTGGGATTCGGTTCCCGAGAAAGAGTATGAAGAAACGGTGAATAAGGCGAAGGGCATGCTGAAAGCTATTCGTATGGCAGAAGCTATGTTTCCATCCGAAGTGAAAGAGAAACAAGTTATCAACCAAGATTATATGTACGAATATACCCCTGAACAAGTGGTTTGATTTATATAGTAACTCATTAAGGCTGGGAGGAAGAACATTATGGATAGAGCGAAATTAATTCAATCAGGAATCGCCGGACTAATCGAAGGCAAGAATCTTACACGTACAGAAGCACGGGATATAATGGGTGCTATAATGCAAGGAGATGCTTCACAAGCGCAAATCGGTTCACTGCTGACCGCTTTACGAATTAAAGGAGAAACCGTGGAGGAGATTACGGGTTTTGCAGAAGCTATGAGAGGGTTCGGCACATCCGTACTGACTGATCGCGCACGCTTGTTAGATACTTGTGGTACGGGCGGTTCCGGCATCCATAAATTTAATATTTCAACCGCCTCAGCGATTATTTCATCAGCGGCTTCTGTAAGAGTTGCCAAGCATGGAAATCGCTCTGCTTCAGGCAGAGCGGGAAGTGCGGATGTACTTGAAGCCCTTGGCGTAAACATTCATCTGAATGCAGACCAAGCCCGGGAATGTCTGGACCGTATCGGGATTTGCTTTTTATTCGCCCAAATTTATCATCCTTCGATGCGGCATGCCGCAGCTCCTCGTAAAGAGCTTGGTGTACGTACGATCTTCAATATGCTGGGTCCTCTTACGAACCCCGCTGGAGCTGACCGTCAGCTCCTAGGGATTTATGACCGGAATAAGACGGAGACGGTGGCTAATGTACTGAAGGAGCTGGGTTCCAAGCGTGCAATGGTTGTAAGCAGTTCGGATGGTCTGGACGAGATCAGCATCTCAGCCTCTACATTAGTGTCTGAACTAAAAGAGGGTGTAGTGACCACTTATGAAATTACTCCGGAGGGATTAGGTCTTAACAGACATCCACTTGAAGCAATTTTGGGTGGAGACGCAGCTGAGAACGCAGCAATTATTACCTCTGTGCTCCAAGGTGAGATCAATCCCTACCGAGATATCGTGTTAGCTAATGCAGGAGCATGTATATATGTTGCGGGTCTGGCAGATACCATGGCCGAAGGCGTCGAGAAAGCTAAAGAAGTAGTGGATTCGGGTAAGGCATTATCCAAGCTGAAACAGCTTGTTGTGATGACGGAGGAGCTTAATTATGTATCTTGATAAAATTGTCGCTACAAAGATCAAAGAGGTGGAGGCGCTCAGTGATAGTTTTTCTCTAGCTCAAGCTGAACGTGATATAGCAGCACTCCCTCAGACTAGAGGCTTTCGTAAGGCTCTGACCCAAGGGAAGAACAGGGATTTGGGTTTGATTGCAGAGGTAAAGAAGGCATCCCCTTCAAAAGGGCTGATTCGTGAAGATTTCGATCCTGTTTCCATTGCAAAAGGTTATGAAGCAGGCGGCGCTGATTGTTTATCTGTTTTGACGGATACGGATTATTTTCAGGGCAGCGCTGCTTACTTGCAGCAAGTGAAGGAAGCTGTAAATCTGCCGCTGCTTCGTAAAGATTTTATTATCGATGAGAAACAGATTTATGAAGCGCGTATTCTTGGAGCAGATGCGGTGTTGTTAATCGTTGCTATTTTGACACCGGATAAACTGTCTCATTTCATAGAAATAGCTACTGGACTTGGAATGGATGTATTAATCGAAGTCCATGACCGGAATGAGCTTGCGGTGGTATTAAGTACAGACAAGATAACACATCCTAATATTCTGCTGGGTATTAATAATCGTAATCTGCGTACCTTTGAGACATCCCTAGAGACAACGGCAGAGCTGGCAGCACTAGTACCTCAAGGGGTTCCTGTGATCAGTGAAAGCGGAATTGCAGGGCCAAGTGATATTGACTACTTAAGAACGACTGGCGCTCACGGGGTACTCGTAGGGGAATATCTAATGCGTCAAGCAAATGTAGAAGAAGCGGTAAATGGACTGCTAGGAATGCTTCCAAATGGAAAGGACCGTGTCCGGCATGGCTGAGACATTGGTAAAAATCTGTGGACTTCAGGACGTTGAAGTGCTAAAATCTATGTTACACTTACCACTAGATTATATTGGATTTGTATTCGCTCCTAGTCGTCGCAGGGTTACTCTGGAGCGTGCTTCCGTACTGATCGCTGAACTTCCGCAATGGAAGACTAGTGAAAAACCTAAAGCTGCTGGGGTTTTTGTTAATCCAGAGCTGGATGAGCTGAGCGAACTGCTCTCTGTTGTGTCACTAGATGTCATTCAGCTACATGGAGAGGAAAGTCCAGCCTTTTGTCAAAAGGTTCGGCAAGCTTTCCCACAGGTTCAGGTGTGGAAGGCATTGTCTGTTGCTGATAAAGAGCGTGATGACGCTGATAACAAATATACATTGGAACAATACGCAGGCTTCGTTGATGCTGTATTGTTAGATACTTATGATCCTCAGCAGAGCGGCGGCTCAGGGCGCACGTTCGCTTGGGAGAGGTTGCCTCATTATCAGGAAATCGCGCTACGAAATGGTTTGCCGTTATTTGTGGCTGGCGGACTTCATCCTAATAACGTAGGAGAGTTGCTAGATACTTATTCTCCGTACGGAGTAGACGTATCTAGTGGAGTAGAGAGTGAAGGCGTTAAAGATATTATTAAAATGACAGCTTTTGTGGAAAGGGTGAAGCAATCATGACACAAGTACCGGACCAGCATGGACGTTTCGGTTCATTCGGAGGGCGCTTCGTGCCCGAAACTTTGATGACTGCATTGATTGAGCTGGAGGAAGCCTATGAGAAGTATTCGGCAGACCCTGCTTTTCAAGAAGAAATAGATTATCTTTTAAAGCAATATTCCGGACGGGAGACCCCACTGTATTATGCGGAGCGCCTAAGTAAACATCTGGGAGAAGCAAAAATATATTTGAAGCGTGAAGATTTGAATCATACGGGTGCTCATAAGATTAACAATGCCATTGGTCAGGGAATTCTGGCTAAAATGATGGGTAAAACCAAGGTGATCGCTGAGACTGGAGCTGGTCAGCATGGTGTAGCTACGGCTACGGTTGCAGCCCTACTTGGTATGGAATGTAAGGTGTTTATGGGGGAAGAGGATACTCGTCGCCAGGCACTCAATGTATTCCGTATGAAGCTGCTTGGTGCTGAAGTGATTCCGGTTACATCCGGATCGCGCACCTTAAAAGATGCCGGCAACGAAGCGCTTCGCTACTGGGTTAGCAATGTGGAAGATACTTTTTACATTCTCGGTTCTGCCGTAGGCCCACATCCTTATCCGATGATGGTTCGTAACTTTCAGCGGGTTATTGGTGATGAAACGCGGCGCCAGATTCTGGAGGCTGAAGGAAGACTGCCGGATGTGCTTGTTGCTGCTGTAGGTGGCGGCAGTAATGCTATCGGTATGTTCTATCCATTCGTAGAGGATAAAGGCGTCGGTATGATTGGTGTTGAGGCAGCAGGCAAAGGAATTGATACACCATTTCATGCGGCGACGATGAGTAAAGGGACTCATGGCGTATTCCAGGGTTCGATGAGTTATCTACTACAGGATGAGCATGGTCAAGTAACAGAGGCTCATTCCATCTCCGCAGGTCTGGATTATCCTGGTGTAGGTCCTGAACACTCCTATTTAAAAGATATCGAACGCGCAAAATATGTTCCGATTACGGATGCAGAGGCGCTCGATGCACTGAAGCTGCTATGTGTAACGGAAGGTATTATTCCAGCTTTGGAGTCTGCACATGCGATAGCCCATGTTGTGAAGATGGGTCCAACCCTTACCAAGGATGATATTGTTGTTATCTGCCTGTCAGGCCGGGGAGACAAAGATGTGGAATCGATCATGGCGTACACAGAAGGGAAGGGAAACGAATGACAACCGAAACTACAAACCGAATGGATTTGGTATTCCGGAAGCTTAAAGCTGAAGAGCGGACGGCATTAATTCCTTTTCTGACGGTTGGAGACCCTGATCTGGAGACTACGCTTGCCATCATCGCAGAACTGGAGACGGCAGGTGCAGATATTCTGGAGCTAGGAGTACCTTACTCTGATCCGCTAGCAGATGGTCCTGTTATTCAGCGAGCGTCTGCACGAGCTCTGCGGGGGGAGGTTCACCTGCGTACCTGTATGGAGACCGCGTTAAAAGCTCGTCAAGCCGGAAGCGGCTTGCCCTTTATTTTGTTTTCCTATTACAATCCTATCCTGCAAATGGGGCTGGATACATTTTTCGCAGAACTGAATGCTCATGAGATTAGTGGACTTATTATTCCAGATCTTCCTGTCGAGGAATCAGAGGAGATGCGCCGCCGCAGTAGTGAGGTTGGCGTTAATCTCATTCCACTAGTTGCACCGACCTCAAGTGAACGTATTGCGAAGATTGTCTCAGGTGCGAGTGGGTTTATCTATTGTGTATCCTCGTTAGGTGTGACAGGGGAACGATCCACTTTCCATGCTGATGTAGAGGGATTTATAGACTCCGTGCGTCAAGCAACGGATCTGCCAGTAGCTGTAGGATTTGGGATCTCAACTGGCGAACAGGTTGCCCGTTTTGCTCAGATTTGCGATGGTGTGGTGGTAGGTAGTGCCATTGTTCGCAAAATAGAAGAGGTCATTCCGTTGCTCGATAATCCCGCTACACGGAATGAAGGGCTGTTGCAAATTCGAGAATTTGTGGCACAATTAAAAAGACCATAACAGTGTCATTTTGACCTGTGTATAGTGGAGTAATCAACTATGGAGAGCGAGGACTATTCATGAATCCAAAACCGAATATAGTTAATCTCCCTGTCTACAAACCAGGGAAACCTATAGACGAAGTTAAGAAAGAGCTCGGCTTAAGTGAGGTTATTAAGCTTGCATCCAATGAGAACCCGTATGGAGCTTCCCCGAGTGCTAAAGAAGCTATTCTAGCAGAGCTTGATAATCTTTATCTATATCCAGATGGATCGGCCGTTGAGTTGACGGCAGCACTTGCCAGCCGTCTTGGTGTGAATAGCGATAATATTATTTTTGGCTGTGGCTCTGATGAGATTATTGCACTTATTGCTCGCGCTTTCTTCTTGCCGGGTGATGAGACACTCATGGCTGATCAAACCTTCTCTGTTTATAAGAGTAACGCAGATATCGAAGGTGCCGTGTCCATCGAGGTACCACTTGTAAAGGGTACACATGATCTGGATGGGATGCTGGCCCGTATTACGGACCGTACGAAGGTTATCTGGATCTGTAATCCAAATAACCCAACGGGTACAATTGTACCAGAGGAAGCCTTGATTTCTTTCCTTGATGCTGTTCCTTCCCATGTAATGGTTGTCCTTGATGAAGCGTACTGTGAGTACGTAACAGATCTTTCTTACTCAAACGGTATCCAATTATTAAATCGTTATGCGAATCTGGTTGTGCTTCGCACATTCTCCAAAATTTATGGCTTAGCTGCATTGCGTATTGGTTATGGTGTTGCTAGTCCTGAAATTATTTCATTGATCAACAAGGTACGCGAGCCTTTCAATACCTCTCGTCTTGCGCAAGCGGCGGCTCTGGCTGCCTTGAATGACCAAGAATACGTAGAGGAATGCCGTCGCCTTAATAGCGCGGGTATTGTCCAATTACAAGCTGAATTCAAACGTCTGGGCCTAGAATCCTTCCCTGCACACGGGAACTTCATTATGGTAGATGTTCGTAAGCCAGCTACAGAGGTTTTCGATGCTTTGATGCGTAAAGGAATCATAGTAAGAGCAGGTCATCAAGTTTACCCTACTTATATTCGTGTTACTGTTGGGTCGGCAGAGCAGAATACAGCGTTTATAACCGCTCTGGAACAAATTCTTATAGAGTATGGTGTGCGCGCCTAGTAGTAAACAGCATGACTAGACTAAAAAAGGCAGGTAGTTCAAAGAACATGACGACAAAAATAGCTATATTCGGTGTCGGTCTGATCGGAGGCTCACTGGCCCTTTGCTTTAAAGGCAAGGAGGGCCTGACCGTCGTAGGGCATGCCCACCGTCCTGAATTCGTAAGTAAATATATAAGCAGAGGTGTGGTAGACCATGCCACGCTTTCTGTTGAAGAAGCAGCACTTGATGCTGATTTCATTTTTTTGTGTGTACCGGTAGGGATGTTAGAGGATTATCTGCAGCAATTAAGTAAATTGCCTCTAAAACCCGGCTGCATTATTACAGATGTAGGAAGCACGAAAGCTAGTATTGCCGCATGTGCGGTCTCCTTAGAAATTCCTGGAGTACATTTTATCGGCGGACACCCAATGGCAGGATCAGAGCGATCAGGTGTTGAGGCAGCTTCATCATTGCTATTTGAGAATGCCTATTATGTGTTGACGCCTCCTCCAGGCGTACCAGACGAGGCTTATCATGCACTGGAGTCTTTACTACACCACACAAGAGCGCAGATTGTACGCCTTGATCCAGAACGCCATGATGAGATTGTAGGTGCCATTAGTCATTTACCGCATATTATTGCTGTTGCTTTGGTAAATCAAATTCGTGCCTATGACGATACTGACTCCTTATATAGTACGCTAGCTGCAGGAGGCTTTCGGGATATCACTCGGATTGCTTCCAGTGATCCTATAATTTGGCGAGACATTTTGCTGAACAATCGTTCCGTAATGCTTCGTTTATTGAAGGATTGGAACGAGGAAGTTTCTTCTTTTGTTCGTCTACTGGAAAGTGAAGATGGCGTAGGAATTGAAGAGGCCTTCCAAGAAGCGAATGGCTTCCGCAGTCAGTTGCCTGAACGGCGTAAAGGCATGATAGCACCTTTATTTGACCTACATATTGATGTACCGGATCATCCGGGGATTATCGGACGTATTGCTACTGAGCTGGGGGACCAAGGCATTAACCTTAGCAACGTACAAATCATCGAGAGTCGTGAAGATGTGCCGGGTATTATGCGCCTATCTTTTCGTCAGGAGCACGATATGGAACGTGCGAAGGTGCTTCTGCAGCAGCACGATTATACCGTATATGTGTAGTATTAAGGTTCGCTCCGGGTCATTTTCAAATCGTAATAAACAGCAAAAACAGCGATTCTCATGTTATTAGAGAATCGCTGTTTTGTTATTCTGGCTTGTTGGTTGCTAGCTTCAACATGCCGCGGTCAGTATCGTCATCAGTACCACCTTTGAAGCAGTCTTTCGGACTCCACTGACGCTACTTCATTTGGAGAGGTTAATATTGGGTGTTTTTCTTGCCAATTGCTATGCGGTCCGTTAACATCCCAAAAGTGGAATAATGCTGCGCTGAAGGTCAACTGTGTCCGATAGCGTCTTCGTACGTGCCAAATGTTATTGGATCAACGATGAAAAGAAAGGGGTATTAGCCAATGTAACTTGAGTTTATTTCGTCGTAACTATTTCGGCTATCTACAAAACGATTTCTTGCTGCTCCTATACCGACTAAAAAGAGAAAGACCGAAGCTCCAATTAGAATGAAAAGAGGCAGGTTCCAACTATTTGTCGCATCATGGAGATATCCTATAAGGGCAGGACCGATTGCGGCAAGCAGATATCCGATCGATTGTGCCATACCAGACAGTTCCGCCGCTTGCTGCGCATTTTTAGTACGTAAACCGAAAAACATCATGGACAAGCTAAAGGCGCAGCCTCCACCAATTCCGAGTATGATGATCCACAACAGAATGATATTGGAGCTTCCGTAAAGCAGTCCGAGCGTTCCCGTCAAAAGCAAAAGGGTTGTGATGACCACTAACGAACGTTGACTTGACATTCGCCCAGCAATAACGGGGACAATAAAGGTAAAGGGAAGTAGCGCTAACTGCATTATTGAGAGATACCATCCTGATTGGCTTGAGTCAATGCCTTGCTGCTTTAAAATTTCAGGCAACCATGCGATCAGCACATAGAAAATCATGGACTGCATACCCATAAACAAGGTTACTTGCCAGGCGAGAGGGGAACGCCAAACATTAACATTATTGCAGGCCATCTGTTGACTCGTCGAGGTTGTTTGCTTCGTATGTTTCCTTAATTGAGGCAACCAGCAGAGGATCGATACAAAGCTTAGGATCCCCCATATTCCCAACGCTCCCTGCCATTTTATACCTACGTTTGCGGCTAGCGGTACACTAATTCCCGATGCGATCGCTCCAGATAAACTCATAGAAATTCCAAAGATACCAGTCATGGCACCGATTTTATTAGGAAAATCACGTTTGATTAAACTTGGCATTAATACATTACAAACGGCAATTGCAAATCCAAGAATTGCAGTTCCAATATACAGATTTGCAGCGCCAGATAAAGAACGTATTACAATACCAACAGTCAAAAAGATCAGGGCAAACAAAATTAAAAGTTCTACTCCATACCTGCGTCCTAGTTTTGGTACTACAGGCGATAATAAAGCAAAGGTAAGTAAAGGGACCGTTGTTATCAGGCCTGCAAAAGTATTGGAGATATGAACGTCTTCCCTTATAAGACCCACTAAAGGACCGACCGAGGTTAAGGGAGCACGTAAATTTGCGGCAATAATAATAATGCCGAGTATTAGCAGCCCTATTGATGATGATAAGATTTTTTTATTCGGCATTCTTCATTTCCCCTTCCAGAATTAATGTGTACTATTGGTTTTCTGCTGATTGGAAAGCTATGAAATAATATCCGCGCGGACAATGAAAGTATATTATAGTATACTAAAATTAACAATAAGTATTTTATAGTTAACTTTATGAAGAGTATCCTATCACTTGAAGTGCTTATATTAGTAAAAAAAACAACTCTGAGTTTCCATAAATAATGGAAACTCAGAGTTGCATTTTATAAGTAAAATTTTTGGCTTTTAGAAACCATATTTTAAGGAGATATGGAGCACTGTTTCGCTATTCGTATGATTGGTATAAGAGTGAGGGCGATCAGCACGAAAACTGATCGTATCATATTGATTCAATATGTACATCTCACCATTGACTTGAATTTCAATGGAACCAGTCATTACTGTCGCAATTTCAGTTGTATTCACATGATGACCTTCAGGGTGATATGAACTATTTGGCTGTAAGTAAGCCCGACACATTTCAATATCGTTGCTTACGTTTTTAAAGACGGGTTCAATGATCCAATTCTTTTGATCATTAGAAAACCGAAGACCTTCGCCTGCTCGATACAAACTAACAGGGTCTTCAGATTTGAACAAAGCTAATAGGGGTAAAGATAGGCCTTTTGAAATTTTCCATATAATCGCCAAAGTTGGATTTGTCTCACCGCGTTCGATATTCCCCAGAGTAAGTTTACTTACGCCCGTTAATTCTGCTAAGTCATCTAAGTTCATGTTTTTTTCTTTTCTGTACTTTTTCAAGGCACCGCCGATTTGTAGTACAAGTTGTTTTGATTCATCGATTTCATTCATTTCATATTCACCTCAACAAATAACTTTATAGCTAGTATATTGTTTATCTTGACTCTTTTCCATACTTCTTCAAGTGGACGCAGACGGGGTAATAGATGACTGTGGGGATTTGTGGAAGCTAATTCGCTGGCTATAGTAAATAACCTATTATAGATCATCTAACAAAAGGTAGAGCGCTTTCAGAACAAAAAAAGACCGCTTACAAAGTAAGCGGCTACAGTTCACAATAAATTGGAACCGTCTAGTATTTGGATAGGAGTGGAGAGAAACCATACTGTACTTTTATTATATGTATACGTTTACATTTTGTCAACAGTTTATTAAAAAGAGATTAAAGTCATATTACAGTGATCAAAGTCTTATTGACGGAGTTAATGTTCGTTTATAATCTGTTGTCAGGTCTTGCTGACGAGATTACTGCTCTGAAGTCTATTAATGTCATCCTATGAGAATCTGTGATACAATAGATCTGGTATATTTCTAGATTCGTTATAAAATTTATATGCTCTAAGAAATATGCCATTTTTCTTTTTATATTCATCACAATCATCATGCCTTAATTATTGGGTGTTTGAATATACATAGGTGTATTTCAAAATTGAAGAACGGATAAGTTGCACGTCATATATTTTCCCTAAAATTCCCACAAGGAACGTTTGTCTTACATAAAAGGTCGACAATATCGTTTCTTCTTGTAATAAACTAAAAAGTTGCAGTAAACCAGCGCAACTTTTAAAGCCCAAACCGGTATAATAAGTACGGACCGGACGGGAAAAGACGTGCAAGGGCGAGGAGGGCCAATCTCACCATGACGGATTCCCAGTTGATCCAGGAAATCAAACAAGGTAACACAGAATTATATTCAGAATTAATGCGTCGTTATCAACGAAAAATATTGGCATTTGTATATCATATGCTTAGAAACTCACAAATGGAGCTAATTGCAGAGGACCTTTGTTCGGAGACTTTCTACAAGGCATTCCGTAGCTTGCATTCCTTTCGAGAGGTAGATGCTTCCTTTTCAACGTGGTTGTACACTATTGCTCGTAATACCGTGCTAAGTGAGCTTCGTAAGAATCGTGCCGGAAATGTATCCCTAGAAGAGAGTGGATATACTCCAGTTGCACCGTTTGAAGTAGCGCCTGAGCAGGCTGCATTGCGTAAAGAACGGATGAACTTGGTTCGTGAGGCAATTAATAATCTTCCGGAGAAACAACGCTCTGCGCTAATCCTGCGTGAATACGATCAGATGGATTATCAAGAAATTGCAGAAATTTTAGATCAGAGTGTAAGCTCCGTGAAATCATTGTTGTTTCGTGCCAGAAGTAGTGTGAAGCTTCAACTCGAATCCTATTTCAATGAGCCTGAAGTTGAAGAGCAGGTTGAGAGGGTGTAAGGCGAATGAATTGCAGGGAAGCGCAAGAATGTATTCCGCTCTTGTGGGACGCTCCCCCCACACATCCTAGGCGGATTTTGCTCGAACAACATATTGCAACTTGTCCTTACTGCGCTGCTGAGTGGTCTCTGTGGCAAGAGAGTAGCCAGCTTATGCATGATTTGAAAGAAGAGATTAGTGAAGAGCGTGCAGAAGTTATAAATGTTAAAGTTATGGAGCGGATTTATCTAGAGAGTCCTTGGTTAATGCCAGGGGATGGGAAATCCGCAGGGACATCTGCCATTGTTCGTCATAGGCTTAGTCTCTGGATCGCTTGCTTCCTGGCGGTATTTTTGTCCAGTGTTCTTTACTTTACTATGTTTAGAACACCTGCTGATATCACTGTGGCTCAAAGTGGAATTGTAGAGACAGGCGTTGCTGGCTCTATGGAATGGACATCCACTTATCCCATTTTAGGCTCTGAAGGTGGGATTATTGAACCGCTTGTGGTAAATATGGGACCTACTCATCCTCAATATTGGATGATGTTATCCATGCTTGGCGTGGGTTTTGCAGTGTTTTCGTTAACCCGGCTGAATCGATATCGCAGATCATAAAGGGTCTATTGATGTATGACTTAGCTATTGCAGTATATAATAGTGTTAAGAACGATGTAGGAGTCCCTTTATGTAAAGATAAGGGGATTTTTTGTATTATAATACGCATAAAAGAAGACTTTTTATTTCATCCATGTTACATTAAGAGACAAATACTTGGGTGAAAAGGGGGAGGCAATATGCTAATCGGCTTGATACGCCATGGATTGACGGACTGGAACGCAATTGGAAAGATACAGGGGCAAAGTGATATTCCGCTTAATGATGAAGGACGGATGCAAGCTGCTATGCTTGCTGACCGCTTATTACAAGAGCCGTATCGCTGGGATTATTGCATTACAAGTAACCTTTCCCGGGCAGCAGAGACAGGTAGGATTATCGCAGATAAATTAAATGTACCGTTACTTGATCCGGATGATCGGATCCGGGAACGTGCCTACGGACAGGTTGAAGGACTTACTGCCGCTGAGCGTGAAGAGAAGTGGGGGAAAGATTGGAGTCAGCTTTCGCTTGGTCAAGAAACTGACGAACAGCTTCAAGCGCGTGCACTTGCCTTTATGGAGGATATTTCTGCGCAGCATCCCAATCGCAACATACTAGTCATATCTCATGGAGGGTTCCTCGCTCAACTGTATACTGCATTTTACAAAGATAAGTATTCTGAGCGGATTGGGAATTTGTCCCTGACGATTTTGGAGAAGAAAGAACGGGAATGGAACCCTATTCTTTATAATTGTACTCGCCATATCCTGCAAAATCAGCGTTAACCCGTGCATCGGGTTATTTTTTTTGCGCAAAGGGGAATAAAAAGGGCTGTATTTCCCATAATGGTAGTAAAACGGTGAGGCGATAAAACATGAATCTGGCGGATATGCTCACTTATGCAGATATTGGACAGCTGACCGCCATAGCGGGACGCTACCGGTGTGAATGCAAGCAGAATTCCAAACATGACTTGATCCAGAGTATTTTGATTATGCTTGGAAGCAGAAGTTTTATGGAGTCTCATATCCGGGAATGTGCTCCGGAGGATCTACGGTTTCTGAATACATTACTTTTTGATGAACGCAGCTACTTTAGTCTGGAAGATTTGTTGGCAGTAGCTAGGCAAGCTTCTTTTGATACCCAAGAAGGAAAGACCGGGGGTTTCCGAGAAATGGTTTCTCGTTTCAAAAGCGGAGGCTGGCTCTTTAGCGGTTCTTCCCAGCAAACGAGATATTTGTTCCAAGTGCCCAAAGACTTGAAAGAGCGCTTTCGTGAGACGATGAGCGCACATATCAAGGATAAGGTTACGGTTAGCTCTGAACCAGCCATGTATCGAAATGAAGGAGAATTGTTATTAAGTGATCTGGTTATGCTTCTGAGATATATCAAGGAAAATGAGCCAGAGCTTAATCAGGAAGGGGCAATGTATAGGCGGTATCAGCAAGGAGTGATGAATGCACTTCATATTCCGGAGGATCTGCTTAGCAAAGGCGGCTGGAGATTTGGTTATGGTAGGGCATGTGAGCATTATCCACCTAGATTAGCGCTCCTGTATGATTATGTTCGTCACCGCCGCTGGATCACTGAAGAAGGTTTTCGGTTAAGGCTCACGGCGACAGGAGAGGCAGTGTTGGCCGATGGGAAATGTGACTCGTTGATGCAGATATTCTCTTTTTGGTTAAAACTATATAAGGGGGCTGTACCAAACCTGCCTTCACTGGTGTATTGGGTAAGCATTAGTGCTGGGAATTGGGTGAGCGTACCTTCATTAGTGGATGGTATAGGGTGGTTAATTAAACCTTTCTATTATGACAATGCTGCCTCTATTCTGGAGCAACGAATTATTCGGATGATGGTGCACCTTGGGATGCTAAAATTAGGGGAGACCACCACTGGTCTCGCTGTGATGATGACGCCGTGGGGGATGGAGATAGCCGTGTCTAAACATCTATAGCAGTATGGAGGCATCAAGCCAATGCTTATGGGGATTACATATGTAGATGTGGACTGTACTTTGGTTGTTGATAGGACAATAAATGAAGTATTGATCAGAATGGGTAAATATGTAGAACGTAGACAGGATTGTTGAATATGATTTAGTAGGTGCCGTCACTTTTGAAAACGAAAACAAAATCATCTTGATGGATATCAAAATATTAAAGCAATAAGGATCTCTTAAACAGCGGAGGTGTATCGAATGGACAAAATGAAGGCTACGTACGAAGTGATGCTAGGACTTGCGGCAGAAATGGTGTGGGATGAAGCGCTGCGAAAGCGTCGCTCCGACATCTTGCACCGTGAGATTGACACGGCGCTGGCTACAGGAGATAAATTAGCTTTCCGAAATCTTACAGAAGAACTTAAAAGTTTGGCATAAAGAAATGCGCTTAGCGCATTTCTTTTTTTATGTGCGCCCAGCATGGGCGCTATCTATAGGGTTGAAGTCCCGAATGGCGAAGGCAGTAGTAGCCATTAGTCTAAGGCAAGGGTGTCCACCGTGAGGTGGAATCTGAAGGAAACCGGCGGCAAATCTCCGGTCTGAGGAACACGAACTT
>NZ_NFUX01000140.1:0-4947 GCF_002264385.1 Paenibacillus sp. VTT E-133280 | reverse complement strand
CACTGTGAAGCGCTTGCTCGGCAGAGAGCCACGAACGCTAGACGCCTTTCTACATGAGTGTGTAGAGAATTTCCGGTAGAGGCTGAGTCCACCAATTCTGATATTTGTAACGTTAGCAGCATTTTATTCCGATTTTAGATAAGTCATTGAGCTTACGGAGAACGTTAGTGGAGGAGCTTCCTATAAGGTAGCTCTTCTTTTCTATTAAGCTAACGGGAGGTTAACGGGGATGGGACCTCAGCCGAAATAAAGGAAGACTCGATTAACGACATTCGAAGAATGGAGTAAGGAATTTACAAGTATTTAGACAAACCACTTAAAGCGTTGAGCGTATAGCTGTCAATTACGCTAACGGGAAAATTAACGATATAAGCCTCTTATGCTTAAGTAAAAGAAGTATTCTCATGAATTCTCTAATGTAATTAAATGCAAATTCCACTTCAGTTAATCCATTTTCTATACATATTTTTAATAGTATATTGAGGTAAATAAAGTGATTGTTCATTTTGAGAAATCCGAAATTGCTTTGTCGGTTTTATTTTATGGCTTCGTAAGGATTGCAAAACCATCGAAATATGGGAGTTTAAAACAGATGTTGTGCCGTAGTTAGTTTTATGAAAGGAAGGTATAGGGGTGAGTATTTATTACGCTTCAAGCAAAGAGGATATCACTAAGGATGCACTCCAAGAGTTATTTCTTTCGGTAGAATGGGAGTCTGGCAAGTATCCAAACGAGCTTTTACAAGCAATACGAGGGTCTCATTCACTTGTTACTGCTTGGGAAGGAGGAAAGCTTGTCGGTTTAATAAATGCTTTGTCAGATGGTGTTTTAACGGTATATTTTCATTATATGCTTATTAATCCGAGTTATCAGAGTATAGGTATAGGTAAGGAAATGATGAAGATAATGCTTGAAAGATATAAAGGATGTAAAACAAAAGTATTAATTTCATATCCTCATGCAGTGGATTTCTATAATAAATTTGGCTTTAATACAGAGGATGGAGCTACACCAATGTTTATCTCAGAGTTGATATGATTGAACTAAAGGGACACGCTATAGTCCGAGAACATTGAACGCCTACACTCTTCAGAACAAAAATGCTAATGACGGAACTAGGCGATACCGAGATAATGGAGATTACGTTGACTATACTGAAGGAATATTTGATGAAACAAGCAGATCGTTTGAAGCCAAGCAGTCTAGGGCATCGCATTCGACATACCTGTGTGTGTAAACTCCTTGATAACGGTGCCTCATTGGATTTCATCAAGGTATGCTGAATCATGAGAAAGCCTCAAACGCGCAAATAAACGCACAACTCCGCGGCGAGAGCAAGAGAGAAATGTATCGACGATTTTTTAGCATATTATTGCGGTAAATCCCTTTTTAGAAATCTGCGGCTATTCAACTAATGGGCAGTTTAGCGCAGTGCCGAAGGCGAACACAATGGAGTATAATGGTAATAAAGACCATTGATCCCAAGAGGTGTGTTCTCATGCCAGAATATTCTCAAATCCAAACTTATATAATATGTGATCAATTCAATTTCCAAGACGTTATCAGGCTCTTTTCAGGAGTAATAAACTCGCTGGGACTTGATTCTAGATACTTTAATAGTGAGCTGGAATGGGAAGTTTCAGAAAATGGTTTTATGTACGTTGGTGGCGATGCTGAGCCTCAGTTGTACCAAAATAACGGGTTCCAACTCCATTTACGGCCATATGTACTAGGCTGGACACCTAAAGTTATTGAGGAATTAAAAGAATCATATCTGGAAATTAGTATCTTGTTTTGGACAGAAGAGATAGAACACGATTGGAGAATAGGACAAGTACGAAGTCAATATCAATCCTTGATTTGGCGGATTATGACTAAGTTCTCTGAGGAGTTTAGACAAACTGGAGTGTTTTTCACAAATGAAGCTATGGATGGAGCGCCTTGGGAGGCGTTAGTGTCAGGTCAGCAAGAGGGACTTTGGGCATTTGATGCTGCAATTTTACCTGATCACCTGTTTGATTCGTATAAGGATATTCCAAAAGATATTTTTATTTGTAAGGATAAAGAGCTAGTATATGTTGCCCGAGAATCCGTATGGGGAACAGAACCTTGGTACAACATCGATTCAACTGACGCGTATAATATCTCCAAGGAGACTTGAAATGAAAAGAAAGATATCTCTTTTATACTTTATACCAAAATCGAATAAAAAAATCCTTCTTTTTTAAAGGAGTCCTTATGACGAACGAGAAACTTTTGGACTTACTAGGTAGATACGACGATATCCAACAACCTGAGATTATTTTTTTAAGGCATAACGAGAACAGAACATATCGTGTAAATGACAGAATGGGAAAATCATATTTACTTCGCATTCATGACCCTTTTATAGATGACATGAAAGGTCTGCAGCATACACACGACGGCATTCTTGGAGAATTGCAAATGCTTGAGGAGCTGGGAAGCTGGAGCATCAACGAAATACAGACTCCTATAAGAAACAAAGATGGTGAATTAATTACGATCGTCGAATACGAAGGTGAGCTTTTGAACTGCTCTGTCCTAACCTGGCTGGATGGAAGAGACATGATTAAGAATGATGTTAACAATCTTGAACTGGTAAAAAAACTGGGATTGCAATTAGCAGAGCTGCATACTTTTTTTCGGCAGTACAAATATTCAGATATAAAGATTCGTCCGAGTCAAGGCAGAGCCTATAATGAACGGATGATCCGTGTGATCCATTCGGGTGTGAAAAAGAATCTATTTACGTCTTCTGATGCCAATGTCATTGAACAAACGCTGCAATTGATTAACTTCCGGTTGGTTGACCATGGCGGGGAGGCTGGCCCTGATCTTATTCATGGGGACTTGTGTATGGGGAACATCATCATCACAACCGAAGGAGAGGCGCGCTTTATTGATTTTGGCTTTTTCGGAACCGGGTATGCCTTGCTTGATGTAGCCATGGGAGCTATGATGCTGCCATCCGATCGAAGAGATACTTTCCTTAAGGGATATTACAGAGAGCACGAAAATATAGCGAATGATCTACTGCAGCTGGAAGGTTTTATGCTGGTCGCTATTATCGGGTATTACGTCTTCCAGTTGGAGAATGAACATGTCCATGCCTGGATGCGTGAAAAAATGCCTAAATTATGCGCAGAGTATTGTCGTCCATTTCTTAATGGTGAAAGTATATTTTATAAAATATAAATAGGAACCTTTATCGGTGAATTAATGGGAAATGATAGTCAATTATCATCTTCTATTTAAAGGCCGTTTACAAGCAGTTGTTGAGCTGAAAATATAGCTGGCTATGTTTTCGGAAGTGACGCGTTTAAGCCTTCCTCACCCTTAGGGGTTTGGGGAGGTTTTTTGTTGTGAAGGAAAGGAATGACCTACATTGTGATGTCGCTGTTTATTATGATTTTGTGAAATCAGAGGCGGATGTTGAACGTAATACGATAGGCAGGATAGTTCAATTGCTTCTCGAATATTATCTGAGTTGGATAATTTTATAAAATTTATGAATATAACGTTATCTGAAAGATACGCAAAACTTATAGGTGAGGGTGATAGAAAGACTAGTATTTCTAATGAACTGATAAATCAGAAAGAGATTCTATTTCATCATTTATCAATAGATGTTTTTATCAAGAACTTTTTTAAACATAAATTTTCAGATATTGAACCTACAAGAGAAGTAGATGAGCATGTTATCGCACAAATAATGTTTGATTCCTTAGTCTCAATGTACTATTCGACAGTTAAATTGTTTTCAAAAATGGGTTTGAATGTAATAGTAGATACCGCAATCGAAAATGACAAGTGGTTTAATGAGTGTCTTGATGTATTTTTTGATCAGCCTACATTATTTATAGGTATAATATGCTCGAAAGAAGAACTCATAAGAAGAGAGCAAATAAGAGGAGATAGAAAGATTGGATTAGCAGCTTCACAGTTCAATACAGTATATTCCATTGATGAATATGATCTCAAAGTAAATATAGAAAAGATGAATCCAATAGAGTGTGCCGAAAAGACATTAAGTTTTATTAAGTCCAATAAGGAATATCTCGCATTTAAAAAATTAAGTAAAAGAAATGTTTGTGTTTCCTAGATAGCTCGAGGGAATTCGGAATTAATCTAACGTGAGGCAATAGCTCAATAAACACGATAAGGCAGCCGTTCAGTTAACGCGATCAAGTACCTTTATTCAACTAACGGGCAGGCTACTTTAATAAGTAATGTTAAAACGAAGGACAGCAAAAGGGGAATCTGCGACTATTGCGAATAGATAATTAGTCAAACATTTCGCCGATCTAGGGAGCTTGAACAGGAATGAAAAAAATCCTCATTATTGGAATTGTTGCTAGCGGTAAAACGACATTCGCTAAACGATTATCCCAGAAATTCAGTCTACCCTGGTATGAACTTGATTCCATAGTCCATCATAATACAGCTACGGGACGGTACAAACGTTCCGCAGAAGAACAATTCGAAATTATAAAGGAGATCGATATTAAAGGAGCGTGGATATTCGAAGGAACAGATAGAGATTCCTATCAATGTTTGTATCAAATGGCAGATACGATCATATTCCTTGATACTCCATTGTGGAAGCGAAGGGTCAGAATCTTAACACGATTTATCAAGCAGAAACTTGGGATTGAAAAGTGTCACTATAAACCAGATATCATGATGTTGAAGATGATGTACAAATGGACGAGGGATTTTGAACAAAGTAGAAACAGTTTTGATGCCAAGTTGAATAGATACAATGAGAAAGTGATCAGGTTAAGAGATAGTAACAATCTGGATCTTACAAAAGGGACAAGACTAAGCTAATAGGCAGGATAGTTCAACCGTTTTTCGAATATTTTATGAGGTGGATGAAGAACGGATGAGTCCACATGGACGGCCATAACTAGCGCATAACGAAGT
>NZ_NFUX01000008.1:0-129700 GCF_002264385.1 Paenibacillus sp. VTT E-133280 | reverse complement strand
ATACATAAGTGTGTATTTGAAAACTCTATAGCATATCCTATTAACTTAGGATAGGTAATCGACTTGAACATGAATTTAATTATAATCGATTTTAGTGATTATAGGGGTGAAATTAACAATTTATCCAGTTTTTTTCTACGCAGAGCTACTCATCTGACAACTGAATTATGGCAAGTACATCTGTTTGAAATTCTGTGTAGGTAAAGGACTCGCCTCGGATCTGCAATGGTGCGGATTACTGCGTCAGCGTATAAATAAGTCCGTCCATGCTTAATATAGTACTTGCTCAGGTTTGTTCCATTAAGATATTTCTCTACAATCGCTCGATAAATCGGACGCTTCATTTCATCCACCAGTACCGACCTTGTGTTCTTATCATAATAGTATGGAAACAGTTGCTTTCCGTTTGTCCAAATGCCTTTCTTCGCTCCAGCCTCTTTGTCCTGCTTCATTCTTCGCTTAATCGTTTTGTATTCTATTCTGGCAAAAATGGACATGAAGTCAAAGGATACATTGAGTTAATTCTTGCCTTATCTCTTCATGAATTTGAATTTCTTCTACCTGATGCTCAATGCTTGACTGCTCATTTTCACTTTAAAGCTATTCTGGGATCGTTTGTTCACCTTCCAGTCTAACCTGATTGCTTCCACGGATATTTCTGCTTGAAATCCTATTTTTATTTGCCGTGGAATAAACCCAAAAAGAACCGAAGCGTATTTACACCCCGGTTCCTTTACTGACTTATTATATGCCATCATAAATAGAATCTTTATCACCACTAAACACATCAATCATCATTAATGCTCCTATTTTATAACCTTGGATAAAAGATAATGCTGAATGCAAAGAGCTTGAGTCACTCTGTAAATCGAATAGCTTTTCGACTTGGTCAAAATCTTCCTCGGATAACCTCTCTTTGAGCATCTCCAAAAAATTAATGATCTTCTGATTAATCTTCTGCAATTCCGGATCACTTGGCTTAATTAACTCATTAGGACTCAATCTTCCATAGTAAAAATCCTCCAAAATGATCACCATCATGCCTCCTTTCGCAACTAACTCCTAACACGTATAAATTTTATGCGAAAATCGCATAAATAACAATATGCAATTTTCGCATAAAGTAAACTTGGCTTGGGTGATGAGCATTGTACACAAAAATCCGCGACTTACGCGAAGATAAAGATCTGACACAGCAACAAATGGCTGAGCTCTTACATATTACACAAGCCACCTACTCCCGTTACGAGAATGGAAATTTGGATGTTCCGAGCGCCGTTTTAATTACGCTAGCTAATTTCCATAAAGTAAGCATCGACTATATTTTGGGTCAGACAGATAACCCTAAGCGCTATCCCAGCAAAAATTAATAATCCGCAACACAAACAAGCTTCTGTGATATTCACAGGAGCTTGTTCACGTCTAGGCTAAAGCATAAATAATTACTTCAATGCAACAAACAAATCAATCTCATTCTCTAGACTTTCTGGTTTATATCTTTCATCCCAAATTTCAAAATCATAATCCTTTGGTTCATTTCCAGTTTCTCTAATCCATTGTCCATATATATAGTCATATGAACGACTAAGTTCCGATTCAAGTCCCTGATCTGTGTAAGTAACATACTTACTTTCACCGACAGCATGACCTATTATATCTAACGGAACATCACCTTGTTTACTTACTTGCATTAAAATCACATTCTCATTTTTCTTGTTTTGAATTTCGTCTTTTCTTTCAAATAACGAATGATAAATACTCTTACCAAGACCAGACTCAAATTCTTTAATATCTGCTTCAATTTTGTAGCCTACAACATGAAAAGGAGGTAATGTTATTGCTTTAGATTCCAGAAAATCTCCTCCATTCAATGAGTAGGCTTATCACAACATTAATCATACAAGACTTCAATCATTTTTCTTGTCTTCGCTAGCTGCTCCACAGTAAAATCATGCTGAGCAGAAGCATAAGCGCTAAAAACAATATCGAGCACAAACAATTGAGCAAATCTGGAGCTTGTTGCCGCACTACGAAGCTGCGCTTCCGGCGCATGGGATGTGAATAAAGATACATCAGCGAGCTGAGACAGCTTGTTACTTCAAGGCCGAGTGAGGCTAATTGTTTTTATACACTTGTCCTTAGCTCCTTTTATTAATTGAATAACCTCTCTCGTTTCACCGCTATACTAAATTCCCCAGAAGACGGCGTTTTCTGATTTCGTAGCCATGGCTGCTGCTAATAAATGACGATCTGAAATCGCATATATATTTTTGCCAAGCCGAAGCCATTTTTGTGCTGCATCTTCTGCAATAATAAATGAGGCACCTATCCCATAAACATAAATCACTTCTGCCTGTTGTAACAGGTTCACTGCCTGCTCTATAGATTCTGCATCCAGTTAACTGGCCGTATTCTGAAAGGTCAGTATGGTGTTCGACAGCAATTTATCAATGATGGAATCAACGTTTCATTCGATTCAACATCAAAGTATCTAACATGCGGCGTGTTCTCTACCTCCGCGGATAAACGGATTTTCAGCGCTGGAAAGCCCTCAATTCCAAGCGACCGACAAAAACGAACAACCGCCGCACTGCTTGCCTCCGCTTTTGTCGCTAACTCATGTATGGTCATACGCAGCACTTCTTTAGCATTTGCAAGAATGTACTCCGCTACTTTTTTCTCTGATTCTGGCAATTCATTTAAGTCTAGCTCAATTTGTGAAATCATACTTCCCCGCAATTAAACCCGCTCCAACAAATGCAGGAATCATTGGATGAAAATATTTCCGATTTTTCGCAAAAAGTTCTTGAACGGTTTATCATTCTTCTTTTTAAGCTTCGCCTTCATTTGTGCGCTTTGTGCTTGTGTAATTGCTCAGCCGAAGTCGCTATTTTCCTAATACTCATTTAGACTATGTTAGCAATCTAAATTTTGTATCACTTCTATGATTCCACACGTTCCCTTATTGACGAATTTTTTTTTCAACATTAAACTATAGCTAAGAAATTAAATTTCAAAAAAACCGTTTTTTTCATTTATTAAATTTATCCCAACATTACGGCGCAGGAGGAAATGAAAGATGACGACTACACCAAACATCATCGTAATGAACCATCCAACTAAAGAGCAGCTTGAAAAGATTTACGATATTTTAGATGAATGCTTTTCCGTAGGCCGAGCTTTTTTCCAAGAAAGATTGGACCTCGACACCACATATGATCCAGATACAACATGGTTTGCGATGGTTGACGATAAGATTGCATCTAATGTACAAATTTTTCCGTTTCATATTAGAGTCGGTCAAGCGATCTTGAAAACGGGTGCAATGGGGAGTGTCGGTACAGATCTGAATTACCGCGGGCTGGGGCTTGCACACAAAATTCTTCATGCGCAGACCAACTATATGAAAGAAACCGATTATGATATAAGCTTGCTTTTGGCTAGCAAGCATGCGTTTTATGAAAAGGCTGGCTGGAGACTTATTCCCGAGACTGCTTTCGCAATTGAAAAACCAGCAAGTTTGGAGCAGCAGCAAAGCAGTGATGAAATCATTCCTTTTGAAGCCTGTTATCTCGATGATATCCGTTTTATCTATGAACAATTCAATAAGAATCGCACTTACACCGTGATCCGAAGTAGAACGTATTGGAATGATTTATTGACCTGGCCGGAATGGAAGAACGTTGACTGCTTGCTCCTTCGCAGAAATGGAAAAATCGTCGCTTATGGCATTATTGAAAAGAAAGATACTGAACAAGTATTTATTAATGAATTATTGTATTTGAACGAAGCCGAAAACGGCGTTGAAGCTTTGTTTCATGCCTTATGTCAGCTGCGCCAAAATGCAAAGCAAATATTAGCGATGCTCCCAGAGGACCATAAGCTATATTCCTATTACCAACAGCATCAAGCAAATTCAATTCAAATCAATATGGCGATGTGGAAAATGATCAATCTCAGTTCAACTTTCCATAAGCTTCAGCCTGAATTAGAAGATCGCCTAAAGCGTAGCAACATAATTGCAGACCAGGAGTTGCATATTGCACTTCGCAGCAATGAGGACTGTATCTACTTGGATTATAAGCAAAAGCAGCTTTCTGTTTCCGATGCTAGTAATCATACCAATCCCTATACTTCAATAGAAGTAGATGAACGCGAGCTAATGACTTATATCATGTTCGGCTATAATGAAGCAGGCGCAGCAAAGGACAGTACTGAGCACGCGAACATCCTTCAAGCTCTATTTCCGAAACAACAAGCCGTGTTTTATTTGACCGATAAATTTTAAGCCATTTTTGATTCTTACCATTTTAAAATAAGGGTGTGTCGCAAGTCCAACTGCCCGGACTTATGACACACCCTTATTTTTCCATAGCAACAAAAACTAGTTGTTGTTCATTTTTGATCTTCCTAACAGGACAGCACCGTAGGCTGCATCCTTAATCGGCAAAATCAGCTTTGTTTGCGGGTAGCTCTGTGCGAGCTTTCGCTCCAAGGCTTCTTTCACAAAGCGAGACTTTTGCAGCACACTTCCTGCAATCGCAATCGGACTTTCATATAGCTTAAGCCGTTCAATAACAGGCACAACAAGCTCATATAAATTGGCTGCACATTTCTCCGCTAACGCTATTGCATGTGCATCGCCCTTCTTGCATGCGGTCGTCATAATCGGTGCGAGCTGCGCAATATCTTTTTTCGTCGTATTTTTATCATAAACAAAGCCAATAATCTCTTTCACAGTGCTTAATCCAAGCTGCTCATATACCATCACTGGGATGATCGTATCGGTTATTCTTCCGTCCTCCACTTGAACTAATACGGATAATAGATCGCGTCCAATGCTATAACCGCTTCCTTCGTCATCAATCAGATGACCAAAGCCTCCTGTGCGATGCTGCTCTCCTTTTTCATTGACCCCAAAGCAAATCGATCCTGTACCGGCAATGAGAATGATGCCTTGCATCGCATTTTGTGCCCCGTATAATGCGGTTTCTTGATCGCCTGTAATCGTTAATGGCCCGATATAACCGTTATTTCTCACATGCTGCTCCAACAAATGGATGACCAGCGGATTACTTATTCCTGCCGCACCTATACATATATGAGCAACTTCTTGTAAATTACCGCAGTAGAGCTTCGTTTGACTAAAAATTTCTTCAAAGGAGGCGGCAATCGCATCAGCATCACCACCGTTATAATTAATAGGCCCTACAGTAAAGGTGAATAAAGAGTCTTCCTGGTCATGCGTAATGGTGACAGCTGTTTTCGTGCCACCCCCATCAATTCCAACGATAAATGCCATACCTATGTCCCCTTGTTGTACTTTTTTCAAAGATAAGAATTTATATGTTTCACGCGATATATTATCCTTATTTTTCTCGCAGAAACGCTTGCCGTCCTTGAAAGGACGCCGAAGGCTTTTATGCTTGTCTACATCTGTATCGTAATCTTGGCGGTGGGTACAACCTCACCATTTAGAATTGGAAGGAGTGATTTGAATGCATCAAGTGTATACTCAAATGCCGCAATTCCGCAGAACTCGCCTTCGATTAACGGTAAATCATACGGGCGACCTAATGTAATGGCCGTTACTTTGCAGCCTGCAGCCAGCAGCTTCTGCACAAGCGCAAGCTGACCTTTGTTTTCACGCGCATTGAACAAGCCGATTATAATATGCTCGTAGCCTTGTACCTTTTGCAAAGCAGCGTTGATCTGTGCCTCGCTCGGGTCAATGTCGATAATCTCATAAGCTGTATTAAAATGCTCCCCCATATATTGCGGAAAGCTAAGGGCTTGATTCAAGCTGCTGGACGCAAGATCGGTGCGGTAGGAATAGGAACCCATAAATAACACTTGCTCGTCACCGGTATGAATGGGCTGGAGCTCACCTTTAATGAGGCAGATCGTTTCCGTACGCATTAGCTCATTTGCTCGGCGATGTACATCGCAGCCAACTAGTTCATAATCTAGCTCCTCAATCGTCGCATATTGTGCTTTATAAGCTAAAATTTTTGTAACAGCTGCATCAATTAGCGCTTCATCCAAATCACCGGTGGCTACAGATTCTTCGATCAAATGAATCGCTTCCTTCACTGTCTCAGGAGTATGACTAATGAATACCAAATCAATACCTGCTTTAACAGCTCCTAACGCTCCTTTTGCCGTACCATAGTATCGTTTAATCGCGTCCATTTCTAAACAATCCGATACAACTAACCCTTTATATCCTAATTTTCCTTTTAATATCTCTGTAATAATGGTATGAGACATAGTTCCGGGCACACCGGATTTTTCAATTTTCGGAAATAAAATATGTGTACTCATAATCGCTTGAGCGCCTTGCTCAATTGCGGCCTTAAACGGCAGCAGCTCAAGCTGCTCTAATTCCTCAAGTGTTTTTTCAATGGTAGGCAAGCCAATATGTGAATCGACATTTGTATCACCATGACCTGGAAAATGCTTAAGTGAGGACATGACGCCTCCATCGAGCAATCCCTTCATCATTTGAATTCCATACTGGGATACTGTTGCAACAGAATCACCATATGAACGAACATTTATGACTGGATTCAATGCATTATTGTTAACGTCCATAACTGGAGCTAGATTAAAATTAATACCTAGTGCTTTCAATTCTCTGGCAGTCATTCTGCCTGCTGCATACGCATTTTCAGGTCGGCCTGAAGAAGCAATTGCCATGGCTCCAGCAACATTGGTCGCGTCTTTAGGCATACGAGTGACTCGACCGCCTTCTTGGTCGATCGTAATAAAACCCGGGATACCAGTATGTGTCGTGTACCATTGCTGCAGTTCAGTAACAAGCTCGCCTAATTGATATTTATTGTCGATATTATGTGAGAATAAAATAATATTGCCGACTTTATAATGCTCAATAACTTCCTTCAGCTCAGGAGTGATCTCGGTTGAGGGGAAGCCTGTTACGAACATTTGTCCGATCTTTTCGCGCAAGCTCATATGTTCTATTGTTCTCATCAATTACTCACCTTCCTCTAGCGATATAAATGATACTGCTGTGTTATTTCTGCAAATTGCTTGCTTTCCGCTGCAAACTGTTCAAGCAGCTGCTTGGCTTGCATATTTTCCGTACGATACATGTTGTCTCCCCCCAGCAAATCGATAAATGGACGAGAGCCCTCCTTCACAGGAGGCAGGAATGAAAATTGCTCGTACAAATCTCTTATCGTAAATAATAAGGTTACCCCAACTTCTAAAGGCCTCAGCATTTGGAGATCTGTAATGTAAATTTGTACCCCGCCGCATAGCTCGCCACAATGTTTAGATAACGTTGGCTTGAAATGAACTGGACGAAAAAGCACGCCCGGGATACCTTTTGCATTCATCTCATCTGCCAATTGCTGCGCTTGAATGAACGGAGCACCAATCATTTCAAACGGGAACGTTGTTCCACGTCCTTCGGAGCAGTTTGTGCCTTCAAATAAACATGTTCCTGTATATAATAACGCCGTTTCATATCGTGGTATTCCAAGTGAAGGATGAACCCAGGTTAATCCTGTATCCGGAAAGGACATGTTCCGTTCCCAGCCTTCCAAACGAACGACATGCAGCGATGCATTCCAATTCATTTGATCATTTGCCATCGTTGCTACCTCACCTGCTGTTAAGCCGTATCGCACGGCTAGCTCGTAATTTCCAACAAATGATTTGAAGCCGGGCTTCAAGACATTCCCTTCTACCGTTACCCCGTTAAGCGGATTAACACGATCAAGAACAACAAATTCTACACCTGCATTTGCACAATCTTCAAGTGCATACAGCATCGTATAAATAAATGTGTAATAGCGTACACCAACATCTTGAATATCGTATACAATGATGTCTACTTCATTCAGCATTTCTTTTGTTAAACGCTTGGAGTCTTTACGGTACAAGCTATAGACTGGAACATTCGTAAAAGGATCCATGTAAGTGTCTACTACTGCCCCTGCATCCAAATCTCCGCGAACGCCATGCTCAGGTGAAAACATCGCAGCAAGATTAAAATTTTCATGTAATATAGTAATCGTTGATGCAAAATCCTTCGTAAGACCTGTCGGCGCTGTAATCAATCCTACGCGCTTACCTTCGAACAAATAACGATAATTCGTTATAGAATCAATCCCATTTAACACCATATGAAGCTGCCTCCTAGCTGCTTTTTAGCATAAATGAATAGAACAAGGGAATGTTTCCTGCTATACATAGAAACACTCCCTCTTAGCTAGTTGAATAGTTACCAAAGACTAGACTGCCTAACCTTCACCGTTTCAGCAGGCACCATAAATGCTTCTGCATATGTCTTTCTTGCTTCACAGCCGCGAACAACTGCTAGTGCTTTGTAGTAATCCATGTATTTGAAAGATTTGCTATTCGTCACAAACCAATGCTTGCTTAAAGCATCTATCCATAGATCAAATGCCGCTTGATCGAAATCCACATATACGTAAGGGACATAATCAACCGCATCCTCCCAGTTTTCGGAGTAATATAATCTTGCTGCAAAGTGCGCGGGGAGCGCTCGTTCAAAGGATGATAGACTTGCGAAGAAACGGGCATCATTTACGATATGATGCGTTAGCGCATGGTCCTTATGCATACTGTTTTTCCAGTGTGTAATAATAATGTTAGGCTTCACGCGACGAATTACATCACAAACCTCCATACGAATTTCTTGATTGTCAGGCAACTCTCCGTCACAATAATCATCGAATACAATGGCTTCACCGCCTAGCATATCCGCAAAAACCTGTGCCTCTTTCACTTTTTGCTGACGATATTCCTTCATATCCTGTCCTGCCGGGACCCCTCGTTCACCCGCAGTTAACGCTAATGTCACAATGCGATCTCCCTTTAAACTATGACTAGCGAGCACACCACCAGAAGCTAGCTCCACATCACCAACATGCGCTCCAATTGCTAATACTGTGAATTTTTCGCTCATCTTTAAAGTTCCCTCCGCAATATAGAAAATTGTTTTTCAATAGTAAAGCCCGCTTTTTGATAGATTCTAAGAGCCGGATTATTATTTCCAGTGAATAGAGAGATATACTGACAGCCCACATTTTGAAAAGCTTCAACCATTCTGAAAAATAATACACTGCCAAGGCCATGACCCTCATGCTCTGGGTGCACTCCGATACCGCAAAAAAATGCTCTTCCATCAGGCTGCGAAATAATTGGACCTGCAAAGCCCACAACCTCGTTGCCGTACACAGCTATTACAAGTGGTGCGCCAACCTTCACATAAGTAACAACATCCTTCTTCCACTGCGGATTTTGCAGGGCAGCAAGTGTTGCTTCAAGCCCAGTATGTAAATCAGGGACATAGGACGTAATGTAATAGTCCTTGCTATTTGCATGGGTTTCCTTATCTAAAATATCTTCTGGAACTATAAAGCTTCCTAGTTTTAAATACATGCCGCATTGCGTCGCTCGATCTTCGTAGCCTCTAGCCATTAAAGCTTCATATAATGGCAGGTCCTTACTGATGCCCGGGGCATTATTATGCTCATGCTGAGGTGCACTTGGAATACTCCACTTCAGCTTAACAGGGTTGAAAAACAATACATCCGCTTGTCTTTTCCCAAGTTCTTGGAATCTTTTTTCTAAACGCAATAGAAAAGCATCGTAAAGCTCCAGAGAAGCCACATGGGTATCTATAATAACACTCGTAATATAACCGGCCACATCTCCAAGAGGGAGATCGTCACCGCAGCAGCCAGCTGCAAAACCAACAATCCCTTTTTCGTCACAGCCTACCCATATACAGTCAGCGTCAAAATAAGGATGGTCGATGAATGTATCTTGAAACTCTCGCTCTGTAAATGGCTTATAATCATATTTTGTAGCCTCACGATTCCAAAGCTCTACAACTGCAGAGTGATCTTCAATTGAAAAGGGTCTGATTTGCACCATTTAAGCCTCCTGTGAACGTCCAATATAGGGCCAGGAAATTTTGCCCATTACTACTGGCTGTGAAGCTCCAGTTACTAGCGGGATATTGTTTGGTAAGCGCTCCATCGTGTAATACGCAAGCAGAGCAAAAGCAATTGCTTCCTTAGCATCACTATTACCACCGATATCCTCCTGCGTCAGCACCTGCACGTTATGCGGTGCAAATAAGTGCTGTAAATTACGCAAAAGCGTCTTGTTATAGCTTCCACCGCCGCCAATTAACAATTGCTCAGCCTGGTGCTGCGGTGCAATATACCATTCATAGCTATCGACGATGCTCCAGGCAGTTAAGTACGTAGCTGTTGCAACAACATCTTCTGCTTTCCAGTGATTAACCTTCATCATTTCAATAATTTGTGCCACGTATTGTTGGCCAAACCGTTCTCTGCCTGTCGATTTTGGTAACGGCATCCTATAATATTTATCCTGCTGCATCCATTTCAATAGCTCATCAATCACTTGACCGCCCGCACCAATTTCGCCATTAACATCCATGGTCATTGGTGCAAATAATTGCGATACAAGGCCATCGATAATCATATTTCCAGGACCCGTATCAAAAGCAAATACCTCATCTGGTGAGGCATTTACAGGCAAAACAGTCACATTGCCTATTCCGCCAATATTTTGCATCAGAAGTGTTTTCTTTGGATTGTTAAACAATAAGTATTCGGTAAATGGTACTAACGGAGCTCCTTGTCCACCCATTGCCATGTCAGCAACTCGAAAGTCTGATACGCAAGGAATTCCTGTGCGATTGGCGATAACCGCACCATCCCCAATCTGAACGGTACAATGCAGATTATAGCCGCCCATAACATTCTCATCCGGAGCATGATAGATTGTTTGACCATGCGATCCTACTGCGAATATTTGCGAAGGCGAAAGGCCGCATTTCCCTATAACGGATAATGTGGCTTGGGCGTATAATTCGCCAAGCCACATATTCATTGCGCCAACCTTATCAATCGTAGCGCTAGCGGGATCAAAAAGCTCAAATATGGAGTTTCTAACTTGCACCTCAAAAGGTGTGTTTTCAAAAGCCAGTAATTCAATCTCTACTCCATGCTCTTTTTCGGCTGATGGGAAAAGCTTAACTACTGCTGCATCAATACCATCTACTGATGTACCGGACATCAAGCCAACTAAGTATGTTGCATCAACTTTTGATTGTTTGTCCATTAACCTTTCACCGCTCCAACTGTTACCCCTTCAAGGAAGTATTTTTGTAAACTGAAGAACAAAATAAACATTGGAACTGCTGAAATGGTTGCCCCCGCCATCATCGGTGCAAAGTAAGTTGTATTCGCAAAGCGAAAGTTTTTCAAGCCGACCTGAATGGTTTGCATATCCATCGTATTCGTTACTAGGAACGGCCAGAAAAAGTCATTCCATGCCGCCATGAACGTTAGGATTGCTAGTACTGCCATAATTGTTTTAGATAGAGGCATAATGATATACCAGAAGATTTTAGGCTGGGAACAACCTTCGATTTTAGCAGATTCAATAATTTCAACTGGAATGGAGGACATGAACTGCTTAACCAAGAAGATGTTGTATACCGTTACTATGCTCGGCATAATCAACGCCGTGTACGTATTTTGTAATTCAAAAATATTTACGATCAAAATATATAGTGGAACCTGAGTGACTTGAACAGGAATCATCATAGATCCCAGCAAAATAGCGAACAAAATGTTTTTCCCTTTAAATTTCATTTTTGCAAAAGCATATCCAGCAAGTGTAGCAAAAAATACATTAGATACCGTGATACACGCTGCCACTATAAAGGAGTTCAATAACCAGTCCCATGTATGTGGGCTGAAGTTAAAGAAGAATTTATAAGATTCAAATGAAATCTTCGATGGTAGGATAGAATAGCTCATTGCACCAGCTTCTACCGGATCACCGAACGAGGAGATGACCATAAAGTATATCGGGAATATGGTAGCTGCGGCAAATAGGATAAGGAACGTAATGTTTGCACCATTACGTATAAACAGATACCCTTTGCTTCTTAAGCTGTTGTTGTACAAACCCATAGTATTCTGCTCCTTTTCCTAGTATTCTACATCTTTACCTATAAACTTGAATTGAAGGAATGATATAAATCCGATAATCGCTGCTAGAACTAATGATTGTGCCGCTGCCTCACCAAACTCAAAATATGTGAACGCATTGTTAAAGATTAACAAACCTACCATTGTTGTTGCATGGTCTGGTCCACCGCCTGTCATAAGATAAGCGTTTTGGAATACTTGGAAGGAACCGATAACACCAGTAACAAGTAGGAATAGCGTTGTTGGCTTAAGGAAAGGGACAACGATAAACCAAAGCTTTTGCAGGAAAGACGCGCCATCAATTTCAGCTGCTTCATAATAGCTGTTATCAATAGCGAGTAATGCGGCTATATAAATAATAATTGCCGTACCATGACTTGATAACCATGACATTAACACAAGTGAGAACATTGCAGTTGCACTGGAACCAAGCCAGTTTTGATTTTCAATACCTAAAAAACTCACGAGCTTATTGGCAATACCTGATTTTAACGGATCGAAGATCCACAGCCACACAACAGAAAGCGCTACACCAGATGCTACGGCTGGCAAGTAATATAGTGCTTTAAAGATCGTTTGTGTTTTTTTCTTGAAAGGAATAATCAAAATTGAAATTAAAAATGATAGAAGAATATTAAACGGAACAGTTAATAACGTATATACTAACGTGTTTTTCAGCGCTTTCCAGAAAAGTTCATCTGAAAACGAGTTAACGAAGTTATCCATGCCGACAAAAGTGGATCCTAATGGACCATATTTTTGTAAGCTGATAATAAAAGCATTGATGACTGGATATGCGGTAAATAAAGAAAACGCAATAAGTGCTACTGCGATAAACGCGTATCCCCAACCTGAGTCACTTTCGAGTTTCAATTTTTTTCTTTTAGTCAACGTTTGATTCATTGGGTCGCACCTCTCTTCTAAAAACAGTACAAGCTCTAGCTAATTTAGAAGGAAAGCTGTACGTTCTAGCTACGCACAGCTTTCACATGTCAGCCTACGACAGACTAGTCAACTACAATACCATCTTTACCGAAAGATTTAATTGCAGCTGCTTTAACTGCATCATACATTTCTTGTGGAGCAATCTCATTTGCAAGTAAGCCTTGTAGTTTAGGAATAATAACTTCTGTTTCAATTTTTAATGCTTCAGCAGCCAGATCAGTAGGAATATCTGTACGAGCCGGAAGCGCTTTTGCCATCATAGCTTTACCTGCAGCAACGTTATCTTCGTTACGAGGGAATTTTTCAAGTACTTCTGCATTACGTGCAGATTCAGTAATTGGTGATAAGAACAGCTCATTACTGTAGTTAGCAGCAATTGAACCAGAAGACAAGAAATTCGTTGCTAGGGCAATATTTTTGATGTGCTCTTCAGATGGAGCTTTTTTACCACGAAGTGCGATATAACCATCAACGATTGAAGTAGGGACATAATCGGCACCGTTGAATGTTGGGACTGGAAGTGAAATATAATCAACTTCAATAGAATCTGCAACAGCTGAACCATCGTTCGCTTTAATCTTCTCATTGTTTAGACGAGCAGAGTTTTCAAATGCAGATAAACCCTTACCTGTGATCATCGTTTGACCCGTTAGGAACATGTTCCACCGTTTACCAGCATCGATAGAGCTTAGCTCTTTAGGCATAGAACCATCGTTGATCATTTCGCGAATAGATGTAAGTAGCCCCAAGAAGTTTTTGCTTGTATACGTGTATTTAAGGTCCTTATCGAAGTAATCTGGTAGACCTGCAGTTTTAGCAAGAATAGCCAGATAGTCTTTAGATGCTACACCAGATGTTGCGAACACGAAACCATAACGAGTAGTTTCACCTTTATCATTTTTCACTACGCCTTTAGAAATTGCATTACGGAACTCTTCATAAGTCCAACCGTTTTGTTGAATGCTTTTCCAATCAATTCCGGCTTCTTCAAGGAATTGTTTGTTACCACCGATAGTGTGGATTTCCATATACGCTGGTAGGCCGTATTGAGCGTCACCTAGTTGGAAATATTTCAATGGAACTTCGTCATAATCTGCCTTGGCTTCATCAGAAAGGGCACCGTTAAGGTCGATTAGTACATTAAGTGCTGCATATTTCGAAATTCCTGAAGCACCGATAAAAGCAATATCTGGAGGAGAACCTGCATTTACTTGAGTATCAAGTTTTTGCGTCATATCTTCCCAGCTCGCTGGCTCAATTTTCAAAGTCAAGTTAGGATGTAGTGTATTAAATTCTTTTTCCATATCAGCAAAACGTGTTTGATAGTTCGCTGATATCGGAGGTAAAAGTGCTGTAATCGTATCCTTTTTAGGCTCAGAACCACCGTTACTAGTTCCTGTGTTACCGGAATCTGTAGAAGCTGGAGCGTTATTTCCGTTTCCTCCGCAAGCCGATAATAGTGATACCATCATGATTCCTGACAAAAACAGAGTTAATCCACGTGATCTTTTTTTCATCGAAAACAGCCTCCTCAATTATTAATAGCATCCATCCTGTTATTCCACTTTTCACACCTAAGCCAATGATGAGATTGCCTGTTTCAAGCGTCCTCCGTTTGCATTAAGTACTTGTTCTGCTTCTTTTGCATCTAACCCCGATTTAATCATCATAATTGCCAGCTTACAGTTCATAGATGCTTTTTCAAGTGTTTCTGCGGCGGTTGATGTATCTACACCGGTCGTGTTCATGATGATACGAATCGAGCGATCTACGAGCTTAAAATTACTAGCCTTCAGATCAACCATCAAGTTGTTGTACGTTTTTCCTAACTTGACCATTGTGCATGTTGTCAGCATATTAAGCACCAACTTCTGAGCAGTTCCTGCCTTTAATCGAGTCGAACCGCTAATGACCTCCGGTCCTACAACAGGTGTTATACAAACATCTACAATGGGTTCGAACTTTGAGCCTCTGTTGTTACAAACACCGATAGTGGCTGCTCCAAGTTCCTTTGCTTTCGCTAAAGCTGCAATAACGTAGTTTGCACTACCGCTTGCCGAAATCCCAATAAGTACATCTTTGTTTGTTACACCAATGCTTTCGATTAATGCGATCCCTTCATCCATATCGTCTTCACAGCCTTCAACCGCAGTACGCAAAGCAATATCACCACCAGCAATATAGCCCTGCACCAAGGAAGGATCTGTACCAAAGGTAGGAGGACATTCGGAAGCATCCAGAACACCTAATCTTCCTGATGAGCCAGCTCCTATGTAAAACATTCTTCCACCATTAGACAACCTATGATGTAGAATATCTACCGCCTTTGCAATCTGCGGAATCTCCTCAGCTATAGCTCTGGGGACCAGTGCATCTTGTTGATTCATTAACTGGATCATTTCTTCCGTAGTACATTCATCAATCATTAATGTGTCTGGATTCACAGCCTCTGTTGTCAATCCCGCAAGGTAGTCATTCATAGCCATCCTCCTTCTTCCCAGCCTTAATCTGTCATTGAATTAACAAAACGCGTTAGATTAACTCACAATCATTATGCTCTTATACTAATACAACACCATCGCTTCGTCAATAGATTTTGAAATATAATTTCATAAAGAAATTAAATTCTGATGTTTTATTTCATTCCTTACATACTATGTTATACCACATTTATAAAGCGCTTACAAGATGCAATTTAAATTCTTACCAATTGCTTTGATCGCTATGGCTCTAAGGTTAAAGCGATTTTAAAAAATGTATTATTTGCTGATTATCGCTCCAAACGAAACATAAAGTTACATCATCCGTTTTCAACCGGATGATGTTTCGTCTTCGATTCCATTCATTTTCTTTCTCATAATTGTGTGCCAAGCTACTAATTATTGAATTAAACTACTTATTATATTCATTAGATCAACGTATTCATCATGTAGATAATCTGACATGGATTGATAAGTAGTACATTTTAGTACACGAATAAGTGAATGAAATACAAAAAAAAGAAAGCATTGATCCATGATCAATGCTTTCCTCCACATTCATTCTATCAGAACCTAATTTCTAAGTTTTTTCTTTAATATATTATGCGTTTTTGTTAAGTAGGTTTTTACTTCTTCATATTCTGCACTTGCGACACCAGCAAATAATATGTCGATGATCGTAAGCATCGCAATACGCGAACCCATAGCCCCACTGCGGATTGTTATTTCAGGTGTGGATATGCTCAGTACAATATCCGCCCGCTCCGCAAGCTCACTTTTATTGTACTTCGTAATCGCAATACATTTCGCTCTATTCTTTTGGGCAATTTCCAGTGCATCAATAATATCACTAGTTGCTCCAGAGTTAGAAATGAAAATGGCAACATCCTCTTTCTCAAGTAAAGTTGCTGCCGTGAGCTGACTATGACCATCTGTATAGGCATGACACATCTTATTAATTCGCGAGAACTTCTGTTCCCCGTCCATACAAACGAGTCCCGAAGCACCTATTCCAAAGAAAACAATTCGCTTACTATGACATAGTAATTCTACAGCTCTTGTAATTTCTTTTCGATCAATAACACTAAGCGTATCCTCAATGGACTTGCAATTATTCAATGAAATATTTGATATAATTGTCGAGAGATCATCACCTGGCTGAATATCTGTATATTGAGCCTTTGAATCCTCATCACGAGAACCCAAAGATGCCGATATACTCACAATAAAATTGCGGTATCCGCTGTAACCCATCGTCTTACAGAAACGAAGGACAGATGCATCGCTTGTCTTACTCGATTGAGCCAATTCCTTAATCGACAAATGAGGGATCTCTTCCGTATTTTCTAAAATGTAATCTCCGACCAATCGTTCAACTGGTGTAAAACTCTCTCGCATCTCACGAATTTTAATTAATACGTTGTCATTTAGACTCATAATCTACCTACTCTAGATTTAATTAACACCTTAAATAATATCATAAACAATATAAACAACCTATTTCAAGAACAAAATACGTTTTGGCATATCAAAAGCTAATATTAATTAATCTATTAAAATCATCCTACTCTTAGGTCATCTGGTGACTTTACGTTGATTATAGCGTAATAAAGTTGTAAGGTATAGTCGATAATTATATACTTTCTGATATGGTGAAACAAGGGACCACAAAGGTCCCCGAAGATTCTTTCTATTGTTCTCAGCATACGTATAACGCATGTATTTTTAAATTTTACTGCCGTCTAAATATGACCCGATTTGTCAACTGCATTCTTTGATGTAGCACAATTACTTGAACCATTTAATTTGCTAGCAAGCTGCTTTAATGCAGTCAAGAACACCGGCATGGCCGCTACACTTAGTAATAATAGTGCAATGATTAATACGATTGCTACCTGTATAAGTGTCATTACGCCCGAAGGAATCAACGCGGCGCAGGTGCCTCCTAGAATAAAGGCAGCAGACAATACTACACTAACCATAACATGATGCCACTCAATTCTTGATCCAACATCCCCTTCAAGCTCGTTATACCGCATCATCAGGAATTTTTTGCGGAATGTAGAATCTTTCCGTTGTCTTGGATTTGCTAAAATCGCTTAAGAATTTTTGCGCATCTTTCAAACCACCGCTTACTTTATCAAGACCTTCACTACTAGTAGATAGACCAGATTCCAGCTTCCCCATCTGGTTCTGCAGGTCATTCAGAACACCCAGCAATTGCTTTTGTCCATCATTAATTTGAGTCACGCCTGATTGCAGCACAGCGGTTTTTTCCGCTATTGCCAAAGTTTGCTGAACATTAGGGTCGTTTGCCAGCTCTGGTTTGCTTTGTACCAAATTATTCACTAACTGCTTCTCCAACTCCTTGCCATCTAGGTGTGTAGTCATTTCGGTGATTCCAAGCTAGGATTTCTTATCCTGCAATGCCTTGATGACTGAGGCAATAGAATACTTTTTTGTATCGGTTAGGGCCTCATTGCTGCCGCTGTTAAATACCGCAATGATATCAAATGTTTCTTTGTTACTCTCATTCATGGTTTTTAACATCATATTTGCCAGAGCGCTTTGTGCAGTATCAGGTATCTTTATTTGCCCTTTCTCCTGCACCAGCTTTTCCATATTCGGCATCGTTATCAAGGCGACGATTGTAAGAATAATCCACAGTAAAAAATTAGGTTCTCCAGTCCCTTATCTTTTTCACTTAATACCTTCCTTTCATTTCTCGGAATGAATTTTCATTCTGAACGTAGTGACAAAGGAACCTAATGCTCCTTAGTCGGAAAATCAGCAGACTCCCTGCAATCTAATGGCATTCCAAAAGCTGTCTGTAAGTTCTTCTTCGAGACTCAAGCCAATACAGTAACTCACTTTCTTCCATCATTTTAGCGAACATCTTCAAAGGGCCATATACAGTGCAGATCAATGCCATGGAAGGCAGGGGGCGAAACAATTTCTCCTCCTTACCTGATTTGGGTATATCTAGAATGAATTTTAATAAATCACCGATTATTGCTTTGCTATGTTCGTCTAAGTAATATCCATCTTCATGCAAGCCTTTCTTTTGCGATTTTTTTGCGCAAGAAATAAAGAGTCCTTTATAATGTAATAATGTACATAAAGACGGATTTGGAGGGAAACAAATGGCAAGTCATAAATGGGTATTAATCATAGACGATGAAGATGATTTAGCTCGTCTGATGAAGGCAGTTTTACATAAAGAAGGTATTGCAGACGTTGTAACGGCCGGGACAGTTGCAGAGGGATGGGACAAGTTTCAGGAGTATAATCCTGAACTTATCTTGCTTGATATTATGCTGCCAGATGGAGAAGGATATGACTTATGCAGAAAAATTCGGGAAACATCAAATGTACCGATCTTATTTATGTCTGCAAAGGATGAGGAAATTAATAAGCTGTTAGGACTGGCAATAGGTGGCGATGATTATATCACTAAACCGTTTAGTCCAAAAGAAGTCGCTTATCGGGTAAAAGCACAGCTGAGAAGAGCTGGCTTTACAGAGGAAAAAAAGGCTCCGAAAAGTTTGCAAGTTGGCCCCTTTGAGCTTAGTGCCAACGAGACAGAATTAAAAAAGAATGGCGAACCCCTTGTGCTTACCGCCAAAGAAGTCGGTTTAATGAGCTGTTTCATGCATCATCCGAATCAGATCATAAGCAAAGAAACCTTGTTTGAACAGGTATGGGGTGAAGATTTTTTTGGTTCCGATAATACAGTGATGGTACATATTCGCCGCTTACGCGAAAAAATTGAGGCTGACCCTTCAAAGCCCGCCTTTATATTAACGGTTAAAGGTTTAGGTTATAAATTACATACCAAGGGGTGAGATAAGTTGAAATGGAAATTGACACTCCGTTTTTTAAGATCGGTCATGACTATTGTTGTGATCGTTGGTATAGTAAATGCGATTTTATTCCTTTTTATATTCTTTTTACAGCTAAAAAACAATAATTTCGGCACTGAAGAAGCATCTGCAGAAACCTTTAGCCGGACCTTTTCACAATATGTAGAACTACAATCCGGCAGACCCGTTGTCAACGAAGATGGCCTCAAAAAACTACAGGAAATGAGCGCCTGGGTACAATTTTTGAATGACCAAGGGGAGCAAGTAGCAGCCTTTTATGCCCCTGAAGAATTGCAAACAGCGTATTCTCCTATTGAAATCGTACAAATGTATAAGTATAAAGAATTAGATGCAAGCACGACTGTTTTTGTCAGCACAGCCCAAAATTTCAGCTACTTTTTAGGGATTCAAAATCCGAAAATAGGCCGCTATGTAATGACCTATGACTACGCTAAAATTTTCAAAGATGTTAATATTTTTCTCTCCATTTTTCTTATCGTTGATGTTCTTATTGTAATTATCATTGGATTTTTATTTGGGAAAAAGTTAACTGCACCACTTCATACATTGATAGAAGGTATTCAACAGCTCAGGGAACGACGTTTTAAGAAAATGCCTACTCCCAAAGGTGTGTATGAAGATGTGTTTCGTAATATGAATGAGCTATCTGAAAAGCTCGATCGACATGAAGAGGAACGTAAGCATCTCGACCAAATGCGTGAGGAATGGATTAGTAATGTTTCACATGACATGAAAACACCACTCGCTTCTATTCAAGGGTATGCAGAATTTATAAACGACAGTGCCACAGATTTAACAGCACAAGAATTACAGGACTACACAGCAATTATCAAGAGTAAATCGATGTATATGAAAGATTTGTTAGATGACCTCAATTTAACGACGCGTTTGCGTAATCACCAGCTATCCCTGCAATTTGAAGAAGTAAATCTCGTTCAGTTTCTACGAGAAATGACGATTGAACTTTTAAATGACCCGACCTTTGGTGAACGGCAAATAGAGTTTGAGGCAAATGAGGTTACAGCCGTATATAAAGTAGATGAAAAGTTACTAAAACGAGCGATCCTTAACTTTATCTACAACGCGCTGGTGCATAACGATGAAAATGTCGTGGTGAAGATTCGAGTGGAAACCATTCATCCGCATACCCAAATTACAATTTCTGATAATGGCCAGGGTATTCCGTCTAAAGATCTGGAACAGGTATTTGAGCGCTACTATCGGGGTACAAATACTACAAGCACACATGGAACTGGACTCGGAATGGCCATCGCAAGAGACATTATTTGGGCTCATGAGGGGAAACTCGATTTGACGAGCGTTGAAAATACCGGAACCACCATTACCATACTTTTATAATACAATTGCCTTACTTACTCATTAGGCAGAAAAAAGGGCTGTACTCCACTTACTTTATTGGAGACAGCCCTTCTTCAATCTATTAGTTTTTTAGTGCCTTTAGCGGAATATCCTCTAATTTCACTTCATCGAATGAGGATACTTGATCACCTTTTTTTACATACATTTTCAAGTAAGCTCCTTTGCGAAGATTTTTTTGTGCATTAAATTGGAGTGGAATGGTTTCACCTTTGGCATTTGTAGCCTCCAGTGTATACGAATAGGAAGTCATCACTGTACCATCGTTCAGTTTATATTCATGGGCTTCCCCATCCTTTGTTATTTGTAAATAGTAATTATCGGCATTAAAGCGATTGAAGTCAAATTTAGCTAGAGCAAAGACACCTGCAGCTCCTATAACAAACAAAATACCAATAGTAATTAGAAATTTTTTCATCTCAATCATCCTTCTGTTCTATTATTTAGTGTGATAATACGATTGTAAGAAGCTACGGTTAACAAATAATACAATCCGTAAATTACGGTATAAGCAATCATCCAGAGCAACACAGGTTTTGCTAAGTCCATCATCATTAGACTAGAGAAGGCTTTTAAAGCTACTACACTGTGCAATAACCCAACTGTGAGCGGTACTACAAAGATAATGAATACCTGTGACGCAATGGATTTTCGCATTTCTTTTGCATTGACACCCATTTTATGCAGCATATTGTACTGAGATTTATCTTCTTCTGCCTCAGTTAATACCTTAAAGTAAATGATACTGCCTGTTGCAGCCAGAAATACGAGACCCAGAAAACTTCCTATAAATAGTAGAGAGCCGACACCTTCCAAGCTTGTTTGGTAATCTTGCGGACCACTCGAGAATAACGCTTCTTCTGGTAATTGATTTGCTATTTTTTTAGATAAATCTACAGAGGCATGATCTACCCCGAGGACACGATAATGCAGCACTTTCCCATCATTTTGCAATATTTCATACTGATCATCTGAGACTACTACGGTTATACCTGCTGTACCTACATTCAATACGGTTTGCGTGTTAAAGCTTTGGAATGTGAGTGGATGGCCGCTGCCTGTTGTTATAGTTTTTCCTGTATAGTTAGGCGAGAATCTTTTGTCATATCCGATATCTAAAATAACCGCATAGCCGTCCTTTATATCTAATTTTTCTTTATGCTGTACACTTGCTAATTGGTTGTAGGTTTTTTCATCGATAACTGTATATTTTCTTTTATCAGAGCTATCGAATGTGGATGGTGAGTTTAACTCTTTCGTATGAAACGTAATGGATAGTGCTTCAAACTTTTTATCGTATTTTGTATCTGATAGCACAGCACTCACTTGCCTATCCAATTCTGAATCTGTTGATTGATACATAAAGGTATTCGGATTAATCGTTTTCGCCGAGTCATTCGTATTGTAATAAAGACTATATACCGCTCCACCGGCAGTTACTGTCGTAGCACTTAACACCGCAATCACAGTTAATGTTCGGGCATTCCCACGGATACGGTAGAGCAGCTGTGAAATAGTCATTACATGAAGGCCTTTCCACAGCCACTTTTCATTTTTCTTAATCATCGCTAACACAAATCCAGTCACACTGTGGAATAATAAAAAAGTACCCATAATAACCGTTGTTAAAATAATGAATACCGTCATAAGAAAACCAATTTGAGCCCATACGTTAGAAGTGAATAAATCCTGCATCGCGAGCCAATACCCTAAGACAATTAGCAATATTCCAAGTACAGCAACGATCATCGATGATTTGGGCGCCACTTCTCCCTTTTTTGAAGCATGAAATAAATCAATCAGTTTAAATTGATAAATCAAGCGATAGCCTTGAAAGGATGTGACTAAGAAAATAATCAGAAATACGATAGCAGTGTTCTTTGCTGCCGCCGCTGAAAATGTAAAGGGTGCTATAACGTTATATCCCATTAAATGAATCAAAATCGTCATAAACCCTTTTGAACAAAGGAACCCAAGTACAATCCCTACTACTAAAGAGAATAATCCTAATAATAGATTTTCAAAAAAGAGCATAAAGCCTATCTGACGATTACGAACACCAAGCAGCGCATACAATGCCACTTCTTTTTTACGTTTTTTCATGAAAAACGAATTGGAATACACTATAAATATGACCACGAAAAAGAAGAGAATGACTGCGGCTCCACTCATTAGTGAACCTAGTTTTTGGGATGAAGCCGTCTGTTCTGCTATCGTGTCACTATATTTCAAGGTCACAAATGTAAAGTAAATGATGATACTAAACACCATCGAAGCAATGTATAAAAAATATTGAGAAAAGTTTCGTGCTATATTTCTTCTGGCTAGACTAAATAACGTCATCTACCTCACCCCCAATGGCTGCATGAACATCTAAGATCTGTTGGAAGAAGGCTTTGCGTGTTTGATCCTGACGATATATTTCTGTTGAAAATGAACCATCCTTGATGAAAATAATCCGGCGGCAGAAGCTTGCGGCAAATGCATCATGGGTCACCATCATTATGGTCGAATTGTTATTTCCATTTAGGGTACTTAAGCTTTCCAATAAACCGGTTGCTGATTTGGAGTCAAGCGCACCTGTTGGCTCATCCGCCAAAATCAGTGCAGGCTCCGTCACAAGCGCTCTAGCTGCAGCGGTTCTTTGCTTTTGACCCCCAGAAATTTGATAAGGATATTTTGCCAGTAAATCTTCAATCCCAAATACTTTAGAGATCTGAGTCACGAGATGATTGATTTCCTTTGCTGGAACTTTAGCAATCGCCAAGGGAAGCAATATATTCTCCTTTACAGTCAAGGAATCGAGTAAATTGTAGTCTTGGAAGATGAAGCCGAGATGTTCACGTCGAAAGTCTGCTAAAGCGGCTTCCTTCATATCATGAATACTCTTGTTCTTCATATAGATCTTGCCTTCAGTTGGAGAATCTATAGTGGCTAACAAATTTAACAAGGTTGATTTCCCCGCTCCGGAAGGGCCCATAATCCCTACAAACTCACCTGCATGAATGTCAAAAGACACATTTTCTAACGCTGTATAAGCAGCGCTTAACTTCCCGTACACTTTTTTTACTTTTTCAACTTTTAACAATGGTTCCATTCATTTCACCTCATAATTTGCTGATACTTTTACTATAGGCGGCGAACCTTACAGCAAATTCATGCCAACCTTACAACAAGCTTAAATCTACAAAAAAAGGGATACCCTGTAGCCATTTAAGACTACGGAGTATCCCTTTGCTATTGAATAGGATTTGAGTAAGCGCCTCAGCTTTATTTTTTCCTGGTTGTATATAAATCAGATGCATCATCAAAATAGAAGCGGCGTTTCTGTTTGCCAAACACGACTAATATCGCATGGATGAACAGCACGATCGATAATATGAACAAGGTCAATCCAGCACCCAGCGTTAAGAATATGGATGCCTTATAAAATGGAGAATCCATTGATAGCTCCACGTTATTTAACGTATTCGCAATGACTGTTATGAAGTATATCGCGTAAATCGCACCAAAGCGTTTAAATAATCGCTTGTTTGTTTCCTTTTGGCTTACTTTACTGTCATAGAGATAGCGCATAATTTTCGTACCGATGGTCGCTCCGTTCCAAATCCACGGAATTATAAAAAGTGTTATAAAAAGCGTCACTGTCGTCGCAATAAATTCACTAACGATATTCACGTTGGTCATACTCAACACCACTTTAACCACTATGTTGCTGATAAATATATCAATCATAACTGCCAGCAACACAGACATCCCTTTCACTTCATCAAGAGCCAATAATGTTTCTGCTTTCTCATTAATTTTCTTTTTGGAGGGGAATAACGCCAACACGGCTGGAGCAATAAAGAATCCCAGTACCCCGCCAGTAGTATTCAACAATAAATCATCCACATCAAAAATACGATAAGGGCAATTATAAATTCCGTAAATGCCGGTTACCTGTGTGACCTCATAAAATAAGGTTAGTGAGAAGGTGATCCCTAGCGCTTTCTTCCAGTGTTTCTTGTCTTGAAAAAAGTATCGCAAATAAACACCAAAAGGTAATAACAGCAAAAAATTAAAAAAGGCTTGATAGAACGATGGTTGGCTAAATAACAGTCTATACGTTGCAGGCTGTGACAGAACTACACCACTATTATCAAAGGTACTCACAATAAATTGAAAAGGTATAAGGGAATAGTGTTGTGTACCCGGTTTTTGTAGCGAACAAGTATTGCGTGTTTCTGGCAACGGCAACAAAACTAAAAATAACGCTGCTAGAAAGTAAAAGATAAATGAAAACGAAATTAATGTAGTTGAAAAAGGCAGATAATTAAACTTTCTATAGGTATACACGAGCCATGGGATAAATAAGGCGAATGCTAAAACAACAAAAAAGATCGCTGCCACAAAGATTGGTTGCGTATATGCTGACATTTCTAGTTCACACCCCATAATTATTTAGTATTCATATTAACCATAAAACGGATTCTAATTCAACTGGAGTTGGAACATATTATCAGATTTAAGGATTCTGTAATGTTGACATTCATTTAATGTAAGGTTCGCAACTTATAGTGACTTCTAGGCAAATAAAATTATTTTCAAAGGAGAACTATAATGAACCCCTCCATCTCACAAAAAGAAAGAATTATTTCACTCGACATCATTCGCGGACTTGCTCTTTTTGGCATACTGCTTATAAATGTTGGGGGCTTTAAACTTATTATGGAAGGAGATCCCTTGCCAGACTATAGTGGCATTAATGGAATCATCAGTACTTTAATCACCATCTTCGTACAAAAAAAATTCTTTTCTATTTTTTCATTCCTTTTTGGAGTAGGCCTGTACATTTTCGCCTCAAGAGCTGAAAGCCGGGGAGATCAACCAAGAAAGCGTATGGCTAGACGTTTACTAATCCTCTTGCTGATGGGAATCATTCATATATTTATCTTTTGGGGATCGATTCTCCCCGCTTACGCCATTATCGGATTGTTGTTGATCCCTTTTTATTACGCGAAGATTTCTACCCTTAAAAAATGGCTTGTTGGCATGACATTAATTTATATCCTTTGCCTGATGTCAAAAATATTTTCACCCTCGCTTGGGGTGTTATCAACTGTGTTAGATCTGTTTTCTAATGACGCTATACAAATCTTCATCATGTTTTTAACTGGCTTTTTAACCGCAAAATCAGGTTGGCTGACACGCATACAACAATTGTACAAACCGATTAGATGGATTCAGATTGTATCTTTTCTTTTGTTCGCTGGTTTCTCATTATGGATTTGGAACGCTTCTCAAAGCGGGAACAGCTATGTAGATTCAGTTACAGCCATAGGGTCACTTCCAACCACTTTGTTTTACTTAACCACATTATTTCTACTATTAGAGAATAAACATATCGTGAAAATTTTGAGACCCATAGCACGAGTTGGTCAAATGGCATTTACAAATTATGTAGCTCAAAGCATTATAGGGACAGCAATCATTTCAATTATAGGTCTCGAAGTCGTCTCACCAAAAGATATTCTCTACATCGCTGTTCTGATTTATTTGATTCAAATCATTTTTAGTACCATCTGGTTCAAGTTCTTTTCTATGGGACCCTTAGAAAAGGGTTGGCGCTTGTTGACATATGGAACAAAACAAACTACAAAACGATAAAAACTCTCGCTAACTTGGGCAGCGGTGGTAGTTGATGTTCTCATTTTTCCAATTAAGCATCGTTTTCATCCACTTTTAACAGCTTCGTGTTCAATCTTATCGCTCTGTTCACACCAACGGTTGAACCGCATGTTCGATGAATTTGTCTTATCGTGATATCTTTATCCTCAGTTGCAGCGTGCATCTTTACCGGAAGTTCGCAAGAATCGAAAAATTCATAAAGAAACGCCATCCTTTCCAAAAATTCTATAGAGAGGATAACGTCTTTTTGCTTTATAGGTAGTGTAAAACCTTAGCTTGATAGCGATGGGGTAGCGTCAGGAAAATGCGGTTATCCTGCCGCTACCCCGTATACAAATTAAGTTACAAACAACTAATTTGAACTTAATGCATTATTGACAGTTGCGCTGTCCACGATTTGAATAAATTTATTAACCTTATCATTCTCATCAAATTCATATAGATGGCAAAAGTCTGCTATAAATGATTTTCCTGTTGCTTTATACGTCCCACTATATTTTCCGTAGACGATAACAGTGTTATTATTAAACGCATAGATTTCATCTTTTGCAGAATAGCCATCCCATTCGGTTCCAAGGCGTTCATGTGCGTTTTTCACTACTTCATCTGGACCTACATAAGTACCCGCATAAGGAAATCCAGCAGCTTCTGTCCAAGATACATTATCACTTAAATACATTTTGAAGGCATCCAATTTTCCTTCACCGGTTAATACATACGTTTCATGTAATAATTTTTGATAAATATTCATAACATTACCCCCAAGGAATTTCTTTCGTTACAACTTTTGCACTTAATTCTAATACGCCTTTATTTGCATAGCCTGGATATGCTGCTTCAAGTTTTGCAACAAAATCCGTAGAAGTTTTACTTTCTTCAGAGGCTTTAATTGCAGTTTTTAGATAATTGCTAGTTGCAATAAGGGCTTGATTATCTAAGGATTTTTCTATTGAACCATGGCTTGGTACGATTATATTAGCATTTAATCCTTGTAACACTTTCAAGTTCTCAATCCAAGCTTCCATTGCTTCTTTTGAGCTAGTATCTGCTAAGAAAACATGTATTTCGTTGAATATTTCAATGCCACCAATCAATAATTTCAATTCTCTGTTAAACAAGCTAGTTCTGTAATTATCTAAACCTACAAGTTCAAATGTTAAACCTTGAAAGTCAATAGTTTTTTCTGCAAATACTTGAGGCAATACAACATTACCTGGCGCGTTTTCTCCAAGTGCATCTTTCCAAACTTTTAATTTACCTAAAACAGAATGAACAATATGTTCAACAGTAGATTCTGTGGCATACGCAATGGCTTCTGGATACGCTGCTTTAATACTTTCTAACCCAAAATAGTAGTCCGGATCTCCATGAATAATAAAAATTTTATCTAAAGACAAGTTATTTTCATTTAGGAAATCAACAATTTCTTTCGAATCGGATTGAGTAAATTTCGCATTTATTAAGAATGCATGTCCTGCTTTTTCAACTAAGGTTGCAGTCACCATAAAACTTTTTTCTTCAGAACTAAATATCGTCAATTTCACATCATTTTGATTTATTTCGATTGTTTTAAACATAGAATTTTATCTCCTTTTTATTGAACCATCTTTAATTTCTAACGCTTTTTCAGGAGCTTTATTCTTCCTCTCAGCCGATATATTCTGTGGAATGATAAATGTTTTATACCTTAAATTAAAATCCTTAATAACAATCTTTAAAACGTGCTTCAATTTTATCCGATGTCATTACTCCGCCACCAATAGTAATTAATTGGTTATCCTTGTGTAGAAGTAAAGAGGGGTAGCTATTTATACCAAGTTGTTGAACCGTGTTGAAATCATTTTGAACATCTATTATAGTTTCTTGAGATTTTAGTCGCTCTAGTACTTGTTCAGGATCCAAATGATGATCAATAGCTATCTTACGATATGTTTCAGGGTCACTCAGACTTTTTCCATTATAATAAAACGCTTTTTGCATGGCAGAAGTAAATTCTAATAAACGGTTCGGTGCTAATGAACGTAAAGCTGAAAAGCCAATTGCAGCATCCTTTGAATTCATTGTAAAAGTACCTTCTGACAACAACGCCTGATATGAAGGACCAAATTCCGCACCAGTAAGTTCATTAATTCTTTTATTACCTTCTGATATATATGAGAATTTTTTTATTGGCAGATTATCTAAAAATAATCCTCCGGATAAAACAGTTAACGGAATTTCAGGGTGATTTTTGTGAAAACCTTTAATACTTTCTGAAAATCCATAGCACCATCCACAATATGCATCCCATATATATATAAGGGTGTCTTGTTTTATCTCCATTAAAAACGCCTACCTTTATTTTTTATTATTAAGCAGTCTCGCTGTTACTTAGAAATTCTCTGCTAACTTTTTAGCGCGTAGAATTGCATCTTCTTTAATCTATTGTGCTTTTTCAGCGCCTTATTATGCCCTTCAACATCTATTGCTTCAAAAGAAGGGACGCCAAAAAAAATTCATTATTACCTAAAAATGGAGATGCCCCCTCTCTAGTTCTTCAGCTGGACCTTCAGACTAGAAAGCACCAGGTGCTTGAGTATGAAGTGCTTTTTTATCTGTAACAGGGACTGTTACTACTACCTGTAACTATTGTAGTTACAGGTAGTGTGAAAGTCAATTCTTATTAACGAAAAAATTAACTTCCTATTGTTGGGCTCAATCTAAAAACCTTCAGATGTACTTCCTTGGTATGTATAGAGATAATTTGATGAAGTTATAACTCTGCTAATCTAACAACACAGGATTTGCAGGTGTTTTTCCATTTTCATCCTCATTTTATGCTCGCTTGGATTCGTCAACCGCTGTTTTCGGTTTTGGGCCGCTAACTTATTACATTAATTTGAAAGTGTTCAAAAGCCTCCCGCGGGGAGATTTTCACGATCACTCACTTTCCTGATTCCAATTCAAGTCGAAATTTCTTTTCCCAACCCAAAAACCCCTTTTTTATAAGGGGTTTTTGGGTTTAAGCGCTTTAACTTTTCGACGAAGAATCATACCCTAAACTTTAATAATCAGAGAATCAAGTCTACGGCATCCTGCGAAACCCACACTTTATCCTTAATCATTACCGTCAGCACATTGAGTTTCGTTGTTTTGCCATCCAGAATGGCGATGTTTTTATCAATAGGCAGCTTGAGAACCTGACCTGCTTTTTTCACTACAACCACCGGATTCGTCTTATCGGTCTTGTCTAGGGTGATCGTAGCTCCTTTGGACTTGAATTTATCACTGGATACGTACAGCGTATCCTGAAGCTCAGCCAGATTTAGTCCGGTTACTTCTTGAATATACTTATTCACATCCGTATTCTGGATTACACCGCTGTTCACGAAATCGGTCGGTTTATAATTAGCCGGATGGTAGGCGAACAATCCGACTTCTTCCGATGTGTGATCATCCGTAGAGAAGGTTACGCCTATCTTATTTCCCAAGATTTTACCGATGACCGGCGAAAGGTTATCCTTCATACCTAATCTGACTTGATCCGCTTCTTCTTTGGTTAAATCACTAAGTCCATAATTATCCGCAAGGACCTTTTTAAAATTGTTCTCATTAATACTGTCTTCAATGTAATAACTGGTATGCTTTGCTTTCTTCATCAAGGAGACTAGGTCTTTAGTAGAATCATAGTTCGTCATATTGAGCCCGCCAGTAGCATGATCTGAAACGGACAAGACTGCTGTATTTCCGTCTTTTTCTGCAAAGTCAACAGCGGCTTTGAAGGCTTTATCAAACGCTAATGTCTCACTCATAATCCCCACCGGATCGTTATCATGACCATACCAGTCAATCTGACTTGCTTCGACCATCAGAATGAAACCTTTCTCGTTCTGTGACAACTTCTCTACAGCAACTTTGGTCATTTCAGCAAGGCTCGGTTGCTTTTGCGGGTTCAGGTCAAAATCAGCATCCAGTGCTTCGGGGTTGAACAGACCCCAGATTTTATTCGTTTTAGAATTCATTAAACCTGCTTTATCCGTTACGTATTCATACCCATTTGATTTCAAGACTTTGGTTAAATCTTCTCCATCCTTGCGGTTAATATCTTCTTTGCCGGGTACCAAATACCCGGACCCACCCCCAAGAAGAACATCTACACCACTGTAGACCATCTGTTCTGCAATGGACTGCGCATTGTCACGCGTATATGCATGACTTAAAAATGTAGCCGGCGTCGCATCCGTTAATTCACAAGTAAATACCGTTCCTGTACTTTTCCCTGCCATTCTCGCTGCATCCATAATTGTAAGCAGAGGTTTGTTCACGTCCTCTGGCTTAACTGCGTCCACGAACGGCATCGTGATTCGGTCGGGCAGTATGGATACCGTCTCACTCTTGACCTTATGGCCTGTGGCATAAGCCGTAGCTCCCGCAGCGGAATCTGTGGTAAGTGAATCCGTAGAGTAGGTTCTCACCAGCCCGCTGAAATACTTGTCCATCGTAAGCGCCTGCCCTCCCTGATACCATCTGGCCAAGTTCACATCGGACAAGCTCATCCCATCCGTAATAAACAGGATCACGTTCTTGACCGTTTTGTTTGTAGGCGCATCAGAGTTATTGGCGCCACTGGCATAGGCCGTTCCATTCCCAGCTGCAAGCAGACTGCAAACCATAATTGTACTGCAAATTCTTCCGATAACTTTTTTGCGCATTTGAATCCTCCTCTAGCAGATTTTATTAAGTACGTTTCTAGTTTAAAGGAGGATTGTTTGCGGGAGCAGCACCTATTCTCTTTTTATATATTAAATTCTATGCATATTTTGACTTGACCATTTAGCAATAACTACTTGTTCAGATTATCAGATAAATACTTTACTATGCCTTCTTCGGAGTCTTGAGAATACTCCCACACCATGACACCAGCTAATTTTTTATCTTTGATATATTTAACTTTTGCCTGCAAAGCTTCTTTATCTTCATACGTAATAAAAGTATCACCATCATACAAATAGGCCGTCTTAGCTGTATCGTCAAAGTATCGTTTAAATCGATCTTGACTCATATATTTTTCTTTTATTGTCTTGTAGCTTAAATCTACTTTGTCGATATTGATGGGTTTACCCAGTAAAAATGAGGCGCCCTTATTCTCATCACTTTTAACATTCTCCCATCCGTAGGAATAAGCTGGAACACCTAGTAGAAGCTTACTCGGATCAACATCACGATCTAAATATAAACGAATTATACGATCCACGCTGGTTTTGCTCTTACTATTCTTATCTATAAATAAATTTGAATTATACCCTGTTTTATCTGACCAAGCTCCAGTCAAGTCATAGCTCATCACATTAATGAAATCCACGTACTTTTCTACTTTTTTAACCTCAACGTTTTTGAAGAACCAATCTTCATTTCCAGCAGCAAAGGTTAAATAGTAATTTTTATTTTTACGCGGAAGTCTATCCAGTTTTTCATTAAGTTCCTTCATAAGACTAGTAAAGTTCTTGGTATCTTCTGGTCTGGCTTTAGTTGTGTTCCAGGAATCAAAGGCTGGATATTCCCAGTCTATATCGATCCCATCTAAATCCAACTCCTTAACCATTGCGATCATACTCTCAGTAAAAGAGTACCGGTTTCCATCCATAGAAGCATCGGAGAATCCGTCCGCTTTATATCCGCCAACACCAAGGATGAAACTCGTTTTTTTATTATTTGATTGCAGCTTTTTTATATTTTCTTTAATGATCTCATTTTTAGCAGGGTCCAGATCAAAATATACATTGGTTTTATCAATTTTAGCAAAGGCGAGAATAGCAATATCAATGTTTTTGTCTTTTAGATTAAGATCTTTAAAGTCTTTCCATAACGGTATGTACACGGAGGTTATTTTTTTGTCTGAATCATTGAGATTGTAATAGTAAATTCCCATGCCTATAGCTAATATAGCGATGAAGATTTTTGTATATATACTTATTTTCATCATGTTAACTTCTTCCCCCAAATAATACATGTGTAATATATTTATTTAGATTTAAGACTTTAACCGTGATAAAGCTAAATAAGAATACAATAATGACATTAAAAGTAAGGTTAACTATGGATTGGAGTAGAGTAGCTTGTATTTCTGCTCTTCTGGATACCAATATTTCAACTAACAAATGAATTAAGTAGATACTAAAGCTAGCCTTGGAAATGGAGCTGATTATTTTTTTGACTTTGTAATTCAACTTCTCGCTAATCACGGTTTCTTTTTCTTTAAAATAGATAAACGTTCCAATAGCCATAAAAAATGTTGAGAGTGAATAGTTGCCATAGAACATTTCATCTAACACACCACTAGATAAGGAAGAAAAATAGGTCGCTAATGGCGTTACAAAAAAGGATATAATGCCTAAGTTAAAGAAAATATTTTTAGCTTTGATGGATATCGTATAGTTGAAGAGATAATATCCCAGGATAAAATATCCTAGATAACCCATGAACAAGGGGATGTTAGTTATGGGAATATTAATATATTCAGAGGTCAATCTGTATACGAGGTCGGAGATGAATTTATAAACCACACTAACCAAAAACCATATCAACAGATAATATTTTAAATCCTTTTCACTGCACACTTTTACCAGCTTACTAATTAATGGAACTGTTATATAGATCGCAATAATCGCATAAAGAAACCATAAATGTATATAATTCTTATCAAAAATTAAACCGTACGAAAAATGAATGAAAAAATCATAAACGCCCATGCTGCTTTTTTGAATGATATATTGGGTGTAAACGGCATAAATAAGTGACCAGCTAACTAAGGAAATGATTAAAGGAAGTACTTTTTTAATATAAAATTGCCGATATGATTTCACTTCCACTCGAAGGATCATCGCACCACTTATCATAAAAAATATTGGCACAGCAAATCTAGATATCGAATTAAAAATGTTGCTAATCCACCAAGAGGTTGTATTGAAATCATTTGTCCTTGTAAGCAAGTCTGCAGTGTAGTGCAAAATGATAACAGCTATGATGGATATTATTCTTAATACATCTATAAATACAATTCGTTTATCTTTCAATATATGATTCATAAGTACCTCCTAATGAGTGGTTTGCTGATAGTTACAGTAGCAGACTAGCTGATACTTGAAACACCTTTTCTCTCAACGAATCCCCAGCCCTCGTCATTATCAAAGTATTTAAACGTGCCTACGATATTCATATAAAGCAGCAGATTTCGATAGGTTAGTAATTCAACTTGGCTAAACAAAAACATTCTTAAATAATCTTTAACTGAATAATTGCTGCCATATTTTTTGCATAAATAGAGAGAAATTCCGATTTGCAGCGCATTAATGACAATTACAGACAACATGAGAATAAAAGCCTTAAATAAATTGGTACCTAAAAAGAGTGATTGTATAAGATAAAAAATGCTTGTAAATGCTGTTAATGTACCTAGAACAAAACCATCGATAGCAAAAAAGAGACTGACACCAATGCTAAACTTTCGTGATAATTTGGACCAATAGATTAAAATGCAATCTACAAAGGCTTTTTGCCAGCGTATTCTTTGTTTATAAAAGTTACTTAAGTTTTCTGGGCATTCCGTGTAGCATACGGCTTCTGGCGCGTAGACGAGCTTCTTATTCAAGTTATTCGCTTTAATGAACTCGTGAATTTTTAAAGTAATATCAATATCTTCGCCTACAGTACTTCTAAACCCGTTAACGTCCACCAATATACTCTTATAAAAAGCACCAAATGCGCCTGAAATAACGACAATTGAATTAAAAACGGATTGTGTTAGTTTTCTAACATAAAATCCATGGATGTAACTGATAACTTGGCTTTTTATAATACCTTTACCAGTAAATTTATCTTGGATAACGCCGTTCCTTTTCTCAGCGCCCTGTACGATCTTTACCGTACCCCCTAAGGCGATGATCTTATCATCTTGAAAATATTGATTTACATATTTAAGCGAGTTAATTTCCAGCATGCTATCTGCATCCAACGTGATCACAATATCAGTATTCGCACAATCGATACCGGCGTTAAGTGAATCTGCCTTTCCGCCATTGACTTTATCAATTACAAATATTTTTTCATATTTCTCCGAAAAATAAATCCCTTTAATAGCAGCGTATGAAAGCTTCCCCTCTGCTTCTCTATCACTTATCGATAAGTCCAAAAGCTCATGTAATTTTTGAAACGTCTGATCCTTTGAACCATCATTAATAATGATGACTTCATAATTACAGTAATTTAGGCCCTCCATTGCATCTATGCAGTTCTTAATGGTGAGCTCCTCGTTATAAGCAGGAACTAAAACGGAAATCGATTTTTCATCACATTCGTTATTCAATTTCTTAACTTTACTGAAAAATAAAGGGATGACTGTGTAAAGAGTTTGAAACCCAATAAAAATGAAGGTTAACAAATAAAAAAAGTATTGCATCTCCTCACTCCTTTTTATCTATCTAAAGCTTATAATTCTATGAATTGAACTGTTCTCCAGACAGTTAATCCCACACTAATTTCAATCACTTACATCCTTTGTTAGTAATTCCAACTAATAATAGTAAATAAAACCAAAAATAGCAACCTTTGAAAGCGTTGTTATTGTAATTTTCTGAATAATATATAGTTTTCCTCTTTATTTTACATACATTAATTTTCATTTCACAAAAAAAGAAGAAAGAAGAAACTTTCAAATTCCAAGTATTAAAGAGGAAGATAGGAGAAATGTAAATCGGGTTCTGAGGAAGTCGTTTCATACTAGAAAATAGCATATTTCTTCTATTTATGGTAGACAAATTCCATTTATTTTCATATAATCACTATGAAGTTACAGCAATTGTTATCATTCAATGAATTTAGCCCTACACACCTTTTTCTCTACCTTTCATGTCGATATATGAGCTCTTATGAGTTTATATAAATACGTTCAACAAAGAAAGGAGTTGTAATTGAGATAAGACGTTCGGGTATGAATGCATCATTCATTCGCAGTGCATATTTCATTAAAAGAGGAGGAATAAAATGTCATCTTTTCGCATTTCTCATTCACCTTGGGTAAAGCTGCTAGCTTATGGGAGTATCATGTTGATTATTTCATTGGTTGTAATGCTATTTCCGGAAAGGTCCTTTTCTCACGGCTATGTTGAAGGACCTGCTAGCAGGGCAGCACTCTGTAAATCCGGACAAAATACAGATTGTGGCCCGATTGTTTATGAGCCCCAAAGTCTAGAGGCACCTAAGGGGTTCCCTGCTGCAGGGCCAGCAGACGGGAAGATTGCAAGCGCTAACGGAGCTTTTCCCAAGCTTGATGAACAATCGGCTACACGCTGGTCTAAAGTCAACATATCTGCTGGACAAAATACTTTCACTTGGAAACTGACTGCCGCTCATTCGACAGCAAGCTGGAAATACTATATTACAAAACCTAACTGGAATCCTAATGCCGCTCTTACTCGAGACTCATTCGACCTGACTCCTTTCTATTCGGTGAACTATGGAGGTGTACAGCCACCCTTCTCTTACTCAGACACGTTTAACGTTCCGGAACGTAGTGGATACCACGTCATCTTGGCTGTGTGGGAAGTCGCAGATACTCCGAACGCCTTCTATAATGTCATTGATGTCAACTTTAGCGGAAGCAACCCTGTCGATACCCAAGCGCCTTCCGCGCCAGCAGCTTTGACGGCAACTGCAAAAACATCCACCAGCGTTTCCTTGGCCTGGAACGCATCCACGGATAATACCGGTGTAACAGGGTACCAAGTATTTAACGGATCTTCTTTGGTTGCTACCGTATCCGGCACAACATTAAATTACACCGTATCTGGATTAACCGCGAATACTGCCTATACCTTTAGTGTCAAGGCAAGAGACGCTGCTGGCAATGTCTCAAATGGAAGCAATTCCGTCAGTGTTACCACCAATGCACCCGTCGGTAATGATACGGAAGCACCAACAGCCCCCGGCGGCTTACATGTTATGGGGACCCCAACATCCTCCAGCATTCAGTTAATGTGGAATCCGTCAACGGATAATGTTGGTGTTACAGGCTACCGTATTTATAGAGGAACGACATTAATCACCACTATACCTGGAGCCACAACGGATTATACAGTAACAGGGCTTAGTGCAGGAACAACATATACGTTCAGTGTATATGCCTTCGACGCCGCAGACAATCAATCAGCGGCCAGCACCATCAATGGAACAACCGCGACAGCGTCTACAACCCCAGCTTGGGCACCTAATACCTCTTACACAGTCGGTGCGTTGGTAACCTATAATGGTTCTGTGTATGAATGTCGTCAAGCCCATACATCGATAACCAGTTGGGAGCCTGCCAATTCCCCGGCGCTATGGTTATTGAAATAATGATGTGAAAAAATCAAATCCCTAAATTGGGTAAAACCACGAGATACAGTGAAACTGTACTTCGTGGTTTTTTGCTTTTTAATACAATTGAGGATTCATTGCATTCCTGCTTCTGCTGGAAGCGAATTACTTCTTGTCCCCAGTGCTTTAATAACGAAATTGTAGGATTTAGCAGAATCTATGCCGTTTAATGTATAGCTGTAACTTGTCTGACTGTTTACCGCCGGCACATACACGCTCCAGTTCGTGCTGACTTTATCATTTTTCTCGTAAATCCGGTAACCTCGCACTGGCTCAGAGCTATTTACAGGCGCTTTCCACGAAAGAACTGCACGGTTCCCGGACTGTCTTACTGCGCTTGGATTTTGGACTATGCCGGGTTTAACGTCAGTCCTTTTAATACTGTAAGCGTCATAGACGGCAATGGGTTTATCTTTAACTGCTGTGTAGGATGTGAATTTCAGCACGTCGCTTGTAATGGATACATCCACGAACATTTTCTTGTTGGGCTGATCGTTTTTTGCTGCAAAAAAACTGTCTGCATCTGGATTAATAGCATAGAATTTCGAAGCGGCTGAGTTGCCCATTAGATACACGGTCCCTTTGGGATTCAGCACATTTCCTTGCTCATCGGTAATAACATTCTTAATCGGAACGTTGTTCAACATTTGAAAAGACCTCATATACATATGGTCATGTCCTTCAAACACCATATCCACACCCAGCTCATCAAATACAGGAATCAGGTATTTCCGGTAAAACTCTACCCGGTCGCTTTCTGCCGAAGCATTATCCCCAGTGGAATAAGCTCCCTTATGCATAGAGACGAATTTCCACTTCTTATCGGTCTTTGCCACCTGATTCCGCATCCATTCCAATTGCTTCGTGAACTGAATATCTGCTTTGTACGGCTTGACCTCTCCTTCGTACTGGGAATTGATTTGCATAAACAGGGCATCGCCGTATTCGAAAGCATATACCGACCCGTCATGAGCACCCGTCCCAACATCTTTTGGTAGATTAAAATGATTATAAAAGTTATTATTCGGATAATCCTCTATCTCATGGTTACCGATAATCGGTGCAAATGGTACATTGGCAAATTCTTTTTTCGGCACACCCAAGAACCACTGCCACAGCTGCTCCAGATCACCGTCATCCGTTAGATCCCCTGTAAGAAGAACAAACTTGGGATCTATCGTTTTCTCAATAGCTCGCTTAAAAGTATCCTGCCACAGATCGAAATTCGATTTACTTGAGCCTTGGGTGTCGGTTACATAGAGGAAATGGAAGTCCTGATTATCCGCCTTGTCCGTGGTAAAAGAACCCGCCTCGCTCCAACCGTCCGCATCACCGTTACCGGCCCGGTAGATATACTTGGTTCCAGGCTTAAGACCGCTTGCAATAACCTTGTGGCTAGCGAACTTTTTATACTTCTTGGAGCTTCTGTCTCCTGATGTCATTAAGGTTTCAATAACTGTTGCTCTGCCCTCATAAGAAGCTGCCAGTTGTTCCGGGAACTCGCTTCCTCCCGCATTGGAAGCTTCCACTACTTGCACTACTGTACCTCTGACGGTTTCGGCTGTATACCAGTCAAAGGCAATACTTGTCTTTGGGTCCCCATTAAAAGTCATGTTCAGCAGCGTTGGTGTTTTGATGCCGGTATCCGGAGACTTCGTCTTAAAGCTCCAGGTAATATCGTTCTCCGGTGTCCGGCCATCCGTAGTCCCCTTAACAAGCTCTTTTGGGATGGTCACGTTGTAAGTTTTGCCGGCAGTGAAATTAGGGTGGCTGACTTTGACTGTATCTTGACCGAGGAGCAAAGCAGAGATGTTGTTAAGAGGAACATTGTTTTCTGTGATTACAACCTGATAACTACTGTCGAGGCTGATGGCTTTGTTAAACTTCACTGTGATCTCTGCGTTAAGGGGAACATCTGCAGCCCCTGAAGCGGGAGTTTTGCTTACCTCAAGTGTGGGAGCGTCCCCAGGTTCGCCGCTGCTGCGTGTTCCTTTAATTACCACATCTTTAATTCTGCTTGAGCCTGAGCTGGACACCGTTCCCCCGCTTACGCTTTTCGCAGAGTTTACCACCCAGCGGATATAGAGTATATCTTGATTGTTTGTTCCGGCAGGCAAAGCGAGGTTCGTTAATTTGCAGGAATTATTGGAACAATTAAAATTGTTCTGGGCTAGAACAAGGTTGCCGCCCGTAACATCTGTCCATTCCTGTTGATCTATACTGTATTGCACCTTAAAATCCCTGGGTCCTGTACTTGAAGAGGTTTGCTGTGATGAGAGGAAGATACCTTCGAAGCCTTGGGTAGAAAGCGTGGCAAGCCAGTATTTTAGACCCATTCCTTCATGCCAGCCCTGGTTGCGTACGCTGTTCTCACCTGAATCATAGGTGTATGCATCCGTATTAGTTCCTACATCACGAATGGATGAAGACGTTTGATATACCCCGTCTGTAGCCGGAAATACACCATTTTCGCCTTTGTCTTTAAAAATCCACTGGGCAATCGTTTCCTGAACTGCCGCTGCTTCACTTGTAAGGTCTTCCTCAATTTCCTCCCTTCCTGCTGAGACAATACCGGTCAACTCCATGGCAAGCAGCAAACCTATAACCATTAGACTGATTACCTTGTAAAATCTATTTTTGAGATAAGATTGGTTGTTATCCATTCAGCCCATCTCCCTCTAAATTAATCTTACTTATCATTGAACCGCCGTCACCAAGAAGAACGGCGGTTCTGTCTACTCTTGCATTCCTGTTATTGAAGTTCCCAATCGGTGACTTGAAGGACTGCCGAATCTGCACCCTTCAGGTCTGTCTCTCCCATGTTGAGCAAATTGCTCCACTGCTTCACACGGTTCTTGCCGTTAGGCGGAGTGTTGTACTCATTAGTATCCACAATCTTGGTCCGTTCTTTATAGAATTTGGTCATGAAAGTCTTCTCATCTGTGCTGCTTCCTGATTTACCCAAAAGCCCTTGAAGAGTCTCGGAGCCGCCGGTAGCACCATGGTTTAGCGCAGCATCCACGAAGGAACCAATCGTTAATGCCGAGTTAAAGCCGCGATTGCGGGCCTGCTCCACACTGTATTTAATGTAGATATTGTAGAATGTTTTCCACATAGCCTCTCTCCACTCGGGATCATTTTGCAAATTGCCGATTTTTCTGCAGAAGCTCTCTTCGCTTTCGTTAATTTCGAGGATTTTCCCTTTCATCGAACCCTTAACACCGATCCGGGCCAATGCGCCTTTAACCGAAGGATTACTCGCGCCTTTGGCAGCATCATATGCCTTGAACAGATCCGGACCGTCGGGACCGGTATCATTTGAGCCGCCTGTAGTCGCACCGAATATTCCAATCGTATATCCGCGGTCATCATCAATATCTTCACAATATCCGTAAAAATTGATCCAGTTCAGATCGTCCTGCTCCGGTTTGTTGACAAGCATCATAATATTGTTCCACTGCTCACCATCCAGACCTGTGTTGTCGCGCAAGAATTGAAGTGTTGCCGGTGAGAAATTAGAATCCGGGTTCCCTGCCGCATAACTTTTCTGTTGAGGTGCATTGGACAGATAGCCATAAGAAAAAATCATTGAAAAACTGAGCAGAATCAACAATGAAAATTTCATCTTCTTGGAAACCTTACTATTCGTTGAATTAAGCACCGCAATCTCTCCTTTAATTAAATAGTTTAAGCGCTTTAACTTTGAGTGGCAGCGAACCTTATCCCCAACCTATCTGAGCATGACAGCCCTCCTTTTTCCAACACTTGGTAATTCAATTCAAGCTTATCTCATAAAGTTTGACTAAACAGCACGTATTTTCTTGTAATTATTAAATTTTATACATATGTTGCTACAAACCCTAGATTAAGTCTACAATCCTCTTAGGAGGTGCTGAATGAAGCCGGTATTTTATGAGTCTACTCTTTTTGAGATCAGCCGCAAGAAACAGGTATACACCAGCATGCCTTCAAGACACTATCATGATGCCTATGAGATTCTGTATTTAATATCCGGGGATTTTTATTATTTTATAGGGGACAGAACCTACCAGGTTGCGGGCGGTACGTTGCTATTTATGGATATTCATGAAATGCACAAACTGGTCAATTCTGGATGCAATATGTATGAACGGGTTACACTGCTGTTTAAAAAAGAATTCCTGCAGCATTTCTGCACTGGCGGTCAATGTGAGGAACTGCTCGAATTGTTCAAAAGTGATTACCGCGCTTTGAAGATGACCGGGAAGGATCAGTATTTCATCGAACAGCTTTTTCAGAAGATGATCCAGGAGGGAAAGAAGCAAGATCGTGGATATGAACAGTACCAACAAATAATATTGGTGGAGTTGCTTCTCTATCTTAATCGTAAACTATTTGACAGCCGTGTAGCTCCAATGTTGGAATCCAATCGCACACACAAGAAGGTCCTGGACATCGTTAATTATGTAAATCAACATTATATGGAACCGCTTAAGCTCTGTGAGATTTCACGGTAGTTCGACATAAGCTCTTCCTACCTATGCCGAACTTTTAAAGAGGCCACCGGCTTCAGTTTTATTGAATATATTAATAACATCCGCATTAAAGAAGCGCGTGATTTGCTCGTTGGCTCTTCTTTTAATGTTACTGAAATTGCAGGTATGGTTGGGTTTGATAACATCTCCCATTTTGGACGGACCTTCAAATTAATGATGGGTATCTCGCCGCTCTGCTTCCGCAAACAATTTAAGTCATAACAGTAAAAATACTGGAATGCGTCAAGACATTTCGTCAAGACGAACAAATTGCAGGTTTCTTGCCTGCAGTTGATTTAGCACTTCCTCTAAAGCTTGCAGCATAAAATAAGGAGCATGCCGGTCCGCGCCCACAGTCTCACCGCTGTCGTGAAGTAAGACAACGGAGCCATCGGTGATTCCATCTAAAAGAATGGCCTGCATCCGGGTTTGACAGACCCTGGTGTTCCAGTCGCCTGCCTTCAGCGACCATAGAACAATTCGATACTGCTTGTATCGAAAGAAATCAAATAGATTGATTAATCCCCAAGGTGGACGGTAATGAGTGGGCCTGGTTCCGACAATAGACTCTATAATATCAGCGGAGCGGTCCAGATGTTCTCGCCTAATCGTACGGGGCAGCATCAGCCAGTTAGAGGTATGACAATAATTATGGATGCCAATCTGATGGCCTTCCCGATCCATTCTTCTGATCAGGTCTGGATACTGCTCCGCTCGCGATCCAAGCACGAAAAAAGTGGCCTTCACTTGATGTAACTTCAATAAATCCAGTAATTCCGGCGTATATTCCGGATGTGGTCCATCGTCAAAAGTGAATGCCACCTGTTTCTTTACCGTTCCTTTGCGAAAGACACCAAAGCCGCTCACTCGCGTAATCAAACTCGGAATAAACATGTAAAGGGTGGCAGTACATAGTATTCCTCCTATAAGATATGTAAGAATAATTACACCTCCATATAACAAGCTTAAGACTTATCCAGAATAGTTCTGTCCGGGTGAGAACCGATTCTTCAGTGAGGCCCGTGAATGAATCAGTAACATCGGGACCAGTTGTTCGGTTCGCCGACTGATTCTTTGTCTGCCTTCCGGATGCATGGCAGACAGCAGCAATCGAAGATAAATGGTGGTGATGCGTTCAAAAAAACCGGACTTTATATTTTGTTGTTCAAAACCAAGACCATGTGTTAATCCCCGATGGAGCAGTGTAATACCTAATAAAGCCTTGACCTGCCTGAACTCGGACTGCGATTCGAAGGCTTCATTGATTTGCTGCATTGATTTACGCAGCATGCGAGCCGTTTGGAGTGCAGCACGATCCGATCCTTCGGACTGGATCAACTTCAGGATACTTCCATTATCGAGGTGGAGCTCTCCCACCCACTCGCCTTGGTTGATGACCGTGGCGTCTTGGCATATAATAGGCTGTCCCCGGTGCTTTTTTAACATCACGGTACATATACCAAAGTGCGACTTATGCGCTCCACGAAAATGTGAAAGCAACGCAAAAGCTTTTTCCCACATCATCCAGACGGACTGCACCGTGGTTTTACGTATTTTGAAACCCAACTCATCCACCCTCCTTAAAACGGTTATAGTCTCTCATTTCATACATTGTGCATAACGGATCGGCTGCAACAAAGGAACATAATGAACCTCATTAAAACTTTCTTAACGTCTACATCTATTGGACGCCATACAGTGGAATTTCTCTGCGATTATATTAAATTTTCGTATAACTTTTTTCATTAGCTACTCTTTCTAGTATTTTTTGAGTTGTCGTGGGGAAGTCACTACCCAAACGATGAAAGCCGTTAGTGCCACACCACCGAAAAAAATGTACCCATTAAAAAACAGGTTATTTGTGTATTGGTTAATCCAACCGAAACGATACACCACGGAGTCTTTATGGTTAGTAAATCCATTGAGATTGTTAGATAATGAACGAATTTTAGATGTTTCTCCCCAAATCATTATTCCTATAATAAGTATGGAGGTTAAAGGGAGTGTAACATGGACAAGTTTACTTTTATTCTTACTTTTGAACCCCCTAATTAAAGCACCTACATTAAATAATAAAATGGTGAACAACAATAATCCTACAACCAAAGCTATGATACCTGGGTTACCATTCCCTGAAATACTTCCACCAGGACTATATTTAAAAGTCATCCCTTCTACAGCAAAAATACTAATCACATTTAATATCAAAATAATGAGTAATTTTCGCAACATAATGCCTCCTCTTCACCTGACCTAACTGGTAAAATACTAAAAAGGCGGCTTTCCCCTTTGCAGAAATCTCTGTTCAAGGAAAGCCGCTTCTTCATGTTGTCAATTCTCTGAATTTTGTCTAACGTGTTCAAGGATACTTGCTTAGCTCAGCTTTTCCAGCCAGATATCTTTAAAATCGACCCACCCAAGTGTATTCAAATGGACGCCACGGATTGAAGGATGTAAGTATGTTCGAAACTCTTTATGATGGAGAAAAATGACCGAAGCTTCGTCGCTTAAATGTTCCTCAATCCCCTTCAAATGCTGGCGTCTGCCAGTTTCCGTATCGGCGCTTAAGGCATCGTCAATTCTTCCGTTAATCCAGTTCAGAAGCTCATCGTCCAAATACGCCCGGAAAGGACTGTCCCCATGCTCATAAACTTCAATCTCACATACCTCGTCTTCAGCCAAGACGAATCCTACGATCATCAAATCTTCGTCGTGATGTGGACTGCCACAACCAGGTTTATCTTCCCATGAAATGATCTTTAGATCTACCTTAATACTCCACTGCTCAAGTCTTTCCACAATCCATCGAGCATCTTCCTCAAACTTCTCATGGGCAGTGAAGCGGATGACTGAACCGTCATAATTCGATTCACGCAGAACAGTTTTTACACGATCTAGACGGAACGGTTCAACAGAGCGGGATTGGCTCGCTTCCGGGTGGAAACCGAAGGCAGATAGCACGCGATCACCCCCCAGTTCCGAGACCAGGTCGCCAGTATTCAGAATCATGCGTACCGCCCGGCGGAACGCCTCCGACTGCTGTGCACCCGGCCGTCGAAGATTCCAGGTTAGCATCGTACAGCCATTGGATAATTGCTTTAGCGTCTGCCAGTCTCCGTTATGGTTTCCCAGCGGATGATTCTCGACGAACTCGTGATGCAGCACCTCGGGAATATTAATTGCTGACTGAAGACATTCCTCCGGCATGGTAATCATATCCACACCATCCAAATAGGGCCTTCCTTCATGATAGGCAGTGTGGGCAGCCAACTCGATGCAGTGCGATGACTGCGAGACGATCCGAAAAGGGCCGGTGCCGATCGGCAGCCGCCAGAAGTCCGTCTCTTCCATACCACCCAAGTTGGCAGGCAGGATGGATGCTGCGCTGGAGCACATGTACCTGTCGAAGATTCGGTTTGGCTGCTTCAAATGCAATTGTATTACACGCGGGCCTAGCGCTTCGATCCGTTCTACTCCCCGCAGCAACCAGCGGTTATTGGTGTCTCCGCGCAAACGCTCCAGCGTAAAGGCTACATCTCTTGCGGTCAGTTCGTGCCCATTATGGAAGTGCACCCCCTTGCGTAGATAGAAGGTCCACTCACTCGCTTCTGCATTGGACGTCCAATGATGAGCGATACTCGGAACAATTTTGCCCGCAGCTTCATCAAACCGGAGGAGGCGGTCGTAAATTTGCCGCAACAGATGTGCGTCAGCGCAAAATCTTACTTGAGCAGGGTCAAAGGTCGTGATGGGACTGTAAATCGGGAAGCGCAGTATGTCACTCGTAGAGATACCATCACGTGCTTCCTCTTTTCGGTAGCCAAATTGACCGTTTAGCCATTCAAGGAATTTGGGCTTGGCAAGCGTTCCCTCACCGAACAATTGTAGCCATTCAAAAGCTTGCTTATAATCCCCTTTTTCTGCCCAGCTCTGGATCAAGCTTAGCAGGAAAATTTCCTTGTCCGTCTTGAAAGCGATCCGCGAGCGATTCCCACGTCCGCGCCCCGGAATCCAATCAATCAGACCTTCTTCCTCCAGCCTGCGCAGGATAAGCTTCGCGTTCCGAGTGGTGCAGAACAACGCTTCCGCCAGCTCCTCCAAGGTTGCTTCTACGGGCATTCCCTCACTAATCCCCCCACCGAAGCGGTCGTAAAGCGTAAAATACCGTTCAGTCATGATCACCTTTTTCTGCCTCCTTTCGGTTATATTCCTCAAAAGAGGAAATCATGTGTGGAAAGTATACGCTTTTTATCCCCTTTTGAACAGCGCATAATAAGTCTTACAGAAATAAGGAAGCGGGGGAGAACATATGTTGGAACATCCATATCTGATTGAGAAACTGAGAGAATATCGAGAGGCAGAAATAAGTTGGCGACTTTTGAGGCGAATTCAGAGCTGCTTATGGAAAGTTAAAAGAAGTAACACCACACAAAAATCAGCTATCCATTCGTAAACTGGCTTTCGGCTTCCAAAACCCTCATGACCAACTCCTGCAGGATAGACGTAAAAAAAGACGACTCGAACGTCGTCTTTTGGGATGTATTCATTTTCAACTCCTATTAGGACTGTATGACATTGAGGTTTCCACAAGCCTCGTTTCCAATGGCTTTGTTTTTCTCAAAAAAACGAGCGTTATGAGAAGAAACACCAGCCATATCTGAAGCTGACGGATCTAGATAAAGTTTGGCACTATTAACTGCTAACACAGCATCATTAAAGGCACCAGCAATTAAACGAACCTTACTGCCATAAGTAATAAAATCACCTGCTCCGAAAATCCCGGGGATACTGGTTCGCATCCGCTGATCAACAGACACACCATAATCTTCTTTGTCTAAGCCCCAGTTCAGTAAATCCCCAAAATCACGATCAAATCCATGACTCACGATCACTTCATCGACTTCAATTTGTTCTATTTCACCAGTCTCAGCGTGTTCAAGAGCTACAGTTCCAATGCGTTCACCTACGCCATATAAGCGAGAGATACTATACGGTGTCATGACCGTAGCGGATGTTTTCATTTGGGCTACAGGCAGCTCATGTGCAGTAAACTCATTTCGTCTATGTACCACAATGACTTGCTTCGCCAAACTCACAATTTCATTTGCCCAATCCACTGCGGAATCTCCTCCGCCAGAAATAAGAACACGTTGATCTTTAAATCTCGATAAATCTGTAACGGTGTAGTGGAGATTATTCAATTCATAACGGTTTGCACCTTCAATATCCAGCTTTTGAACTTGCGTCATTCCGCGACCAGCACATAGTAATATAGTACGTGTATAATGAAGTCCGCCTGTTTTGGATGTCAGAATAAATATATCATCCTGCCGCTCCATATGAGCAATTTCCTGTCCTAGTACAAGGGTTGGATCAAAAGTTCTAGCCTGCTTCTCTAAAGAATCTATTAAGCGTTCACAGCGTATTGGATCAACGCCGCCAACATCCCACACTAACTTTTCAGGATAGGTGCGCATGAATCCACCTAATTCCTCTTTGGCATCAATTAGTTTTGTACGCATGGCTCTCATACCACTATAAAAAGCTGCATACATGCCTGCGGGGCCACCACCAATGATCGTAATATCATAGATATCGAGTTGTTTTGCGTTCACTTAAGGCACCAACTTTTCTACGATATAGTCAATAAGCTTACTTGTTCCAATTGGACCTTTGGCTTGAATATAATCATTGGTACGTATTGGGAAGACATCATTATTTTTGACGGCTTTCAGGCTTTTCCACAGCGGATTTTTTTCTAATTCTGCTAATGATTCTGAGCTATCAAGATCCACCATACTTCTTGTTTCCAGGAAAATATAATCCGGTTTGATGTCCGGTAAAATCTCTAATGAAAACTGTGTGAACCACACATCGGAATCTTTAGTAACTTCAGGACTATTCAGCCCGAGCGTTTTATAAAAGAATTCACTAACATCGTCATCTGCTTTTGGACCTAAATAACGGTACCGGCTAGGTTCTACTCTAAGCACGAGTACGGTTTTATCGCCAATTGCCTGATGAATTTTTTCTTTGGCCTCACTCGCCTTCTGATCAAGAGCAGTTAACAGCTTGTCCGCTTCGGCTTCTTTATTAAAAAGTACTGCCAGCTCTTTCACCGCATCATGTACCCCTACACCTGCGTTTAGAGCGACTGTCGGCGCAATTTTTGACAACTCATCATACACCTTCGTATCCAAGCCTTCACCTGGCGTAATAATCATATCCGGTGATAAGCTGAGCAGTTGCTCGAGGTTGTATTCATATTGTGTTTGTGAGATCAGTTCAACTCCGTGTTGTTCCAAATAGGGTGTCCGATAATCAGGTTCAATCTCAGGAACGACTACACTCACCTGTGGGATAATGCCCATCTCGATTAAATCCTCTGCATAACTCGAACTCGTGACAAGAATGTTTATAGGATTAGCCGGGATGGTGACCTCCCCAAATATATCACTTACCACTCTTGTTTCTTTATCATCACTTACGTTTGTTTGATTATTACTTACTTTTTGCTCCGTGGAAGCTTCTTCTGGCTTATTTGCTGATTTGGAACATGCCGTTAAGACAAACACTAATAGCGTTATTCCTATCAACGTAAATATACGTTTTGACATCATCTATTCTCTCCCCTTGTATTGATAATAATTATCATTATCAAAGATTATCAAATAAGAAGATATCATTCCATAGGGAATGGTGCGAATTTAATTGGATTATTGTGCTCTACACTATTAATGGCTTATTAAGTTACTAACAATTTGATCAATTATAATCTTCTGCCCATTGACTCCACAACCATCTACCCAAAGACTTGTATCAATATAGGAAACGTGATTATTTTTGACTGCTTTTAAATTTCTCCACGGTTCGCTTTCCATAAGTTTATCCATATTTTCTTCAGCACTAAAATTCTCCATCACACGTTTCTCTACGAAAAGATAGTCAGGATTAGCCCTATACAATTGCTCTATCGAACAAGGATTAAACCATGCCTCGCCTGTCTTTAAAAACTCTGGAAGTGATAGTTCCAACTTCGTGTAGAGTAATTGAGAGACTCCGCTTGAGTTCCCTCCTAAATATCGATATCCGAAAGCTTCTACTCGTAACACCATTACTGTAGCACCGGATTGAACGATGGGCTGTAATTGTTGCCGTGCTTCGTTTATCTCATTTTCCATTTGAGTTTGGAGTTTTTCCGCTTCTTCCTTCATCTGAAATAAAGCGGCCAATTGACTAAGGAGAATATCTATATCCATAGTTAGACCTGTTATGATTGGAGCGATTGTGCGCATTTTCTTCTTAATATCTTCTGTTAAAAAATGTCCAATGATTAATTCTGGCTGCTCTTGTTGAATCAACTCTATATTCGTATCATATTGGGGCACTTCCAACAGTTTAACGTGATGCTTTTTAAATAGTTCTCGTTGATGTTGAGGTACTAGTAACGGTGTTACCATTACAGCATGCGGTATTATCCCTAATTCGATTAGAACTTCAGCACAGAGTGGTGAAATCGATAAAATATATCGTTGATGCAATTGTTGAGCATAATTTCTGGGTGACACACCTGCAAAGTGTTTGAAGCGACGACTAAAATAGTGCACATCTTCAAAACCAACCTTTTTAGCAATCTCTTGCGATTTCGCTGAAGTTAATAATATTTCTTCTTTCGCACGGTAGATCCTATAATTGGCCAGATAGTCTAATGGAGGCTTCCCACATTGCTCACTAAATTTCCGAGAATAATGCCACTGACTTATCCCTGCAATTTGCGCTAATTGCTCGCGTGATATCATCTCACTATAATGTTCTTGGATATAGTCAATAGAACGAAGAATTCCTTTTTCTGTCGTCTCTTCATCACCCGATTGTTTTTGATATAAGTTTTTCAACAGTCCATATAATAGATGCTGATTTCCGACCATCGATTCGCTGACACTACTAGGCAAATTTTCATTCAAACGATCACTAATACTCGTCAAAAAACCGCCCGTCAGCTGAATAATTTGATAGGTATTTCCTACTGGAACATGCCAATTGAATTTAGTTACCTTGCCTTCTGAAATGAATGGAGAATATGTATCAAATTGAATTTGCCAACCTGCTAAATCTAGATTTCCTCCTTCTAAAACTTCAATAAATGAGTTTGGTTCTATAGCAATTAAATTGCCGAAAGAGACTTGAACACGATGCCCATTCATATTCCAAATCGCTTGACCATCCGTAATAATGATTAATGTATTTGAAGTAAAATAATGAATTGCTTCCGCAGTGATCCATTTAGCTGGTATCGGTTGAGTGGACTCCCATTGAGCGATCCATCCAAGATCATTTGGTTGTGCTTTCAAATTTTCTCCCCCTATTCTCCTCTGTTCAACATCGGATTTTCAAAATATTCCTGATTCTTCGCAGCAAGCTTTTCAAGCAAAACTTCTGCGTATGCCAATTCCTTATAAGGCGTCAACGAGGATCATACAAGAAACAAGCTGTGGATAAAGACTTGCGAATAATCTTGCTACCAATCAGACAACTCCTCTACCCAGTCAAGTCATGTTCGGTGGACAGACGTTGCTTGGCTTTTACCGATATTTGTTCTATCGTAAGAAAATGTTGACGTTTCCTGCATTATGCATTCTTGGACTTTGTTCCGTGTCTCACTGCAATCACCTAATCCTGCTATAAAAATCATACTTGATGTGCTTTTTTTTGAATATCTACAGTATAGCTTGCTGTTGTAAACTCACCACTGATTTTTTGATTGATTTTCTATTATACTATGGAATGACTTGGCTAATCTATTGGGTATGTTGTTTATTGTCATGGGGCATCACCTTCTTGTCTTTTAGAACTTTTTGTTGTGTATCGAGTTTTTCATTCCCTTCAAAAAAAAGAAAAAACCCTTATATGACAGCTAAGGGTTTGAATCACTTCTTCACTTAGTTAAATAATAAGAGGCATTAACTCAGAGCGCTTATGGCTATTCTTTCTCCCCGGCCTAAACGATCAATATCCATAACCACTAATCCATCGCAGACATCAGTCCGAACCGGACGTATTGTCTCTATTTGAATGGATGTCCAGCTTTAATTGTTTTCCATTAACGCGCCTATTCTTGCCACACCACTCTTGAGCACCGCACGAATAACCGCTTCCCGGATACGCTCCACTACTCGTGGATCAAACGCATTCGGCATAATATAAGTTTCATGAAGATCGCTGACGTCAATCACCGAAGAAATCGCCTCAGCAGCAGCCAGTTTCATATCTTCATTGATTTCAGTGGCGCCACAGTCAAGGGCTCCACGAAAAATAACGGGAAAACAGAGAACATTATTGATCTGGTTAGGAAAATCGGAGCGCCCTGTCGCCATAACCTTGACGTAAGGCCCCGCAATTTCAGGATCAATCTCCGGAGTAGGATTGGCCATGGCAAATACAATCGGATCAGCAGCCATTCTTTTTAGAATCCAGCCAATTAATCGCACTTGCGGAATGGTCTACGAAGAAATGAAGCATCTCTTTATCGTTCGTATCGTGGCCACCTTTTAAGGACTCTTCATAAAACAGATCATTGCTGTCTTCAATGCCTTGCTCTTTTTGGAATTTCGTTTCAGAAGCGTTCATTCCCGAAGATGATTTTGTTGTATTCCCGCCGGCAACCGGCATTTTTTCAAAAATAACCGGGTTCATCCCTTTTGCTCTCGCCTCAAGTGCAGCAGACATTCCGGCACCGCCTGCACCGATAATGATGATGTCATATTTATCTTTTAGTTGATCGTACGGTGTATAGCTAGCTTTGGATGCTCCCGAAACGGCTTCAGTTTCCTTTGTCTCGTTGATCTTGCTGGTGTTCTTGCTGGTGTTCTTGTTCCCGTTTCCGTTGCTGCTGTTGCTGTTGCTGTTGCCACATCCTGTGATAACAAGCATAACTGAGAGAACGAGAATAAGAGCAGTGGTTACTTTTTTATTCATGTTATAGCTTTGCCACCTTGTGAATAATTTTTACAATCAGCTTAACGGCAAAGACCCTGCCCTTGAAAGTTTATGTAACTAAAAAAAACGTTTTGTAACTAAAGTAATCACTGCAATGTGTATGAAAGACCACCGGTTAGGGCATGGCTCAAAAAAAGAAGAGCCTTTAGGCTCTCCTTCGTTTACAAGATCGCTTTCATCCGATTGTTTCTTGGATTATGTTCTACTTCCGCAAGACCCAATTCTTCGAGCAATGGTGGGATATACATTCCAAATCGCCCCCGAAGTCCCTTCTTTAATCCATACCAACCGCCAACAGGGTTTTCAGGTGAACGCCCCCATGCTTCAACGGTACCTTCTTTTGCTGGTTTTTGCTCATCAGCACTTCCTAACTCCATCCAATCACCATTTTGTATAAGCATGGCGTGTAGATCTTCAATACAGCGGTAGTCATAATGCAAAACCGTTTTCCCTACAATGCAAACTATAATTTCTTTACCGTCTTTTTCGACCTTGTACATTTCATACTCGGATGTTTGCGGTGGTGTCTTTAATTTCCAAGGATTTTCCTTGGTTCCTGTAGTTGTCGACATATTTTCAACTCCCAAAGTAACTCACAAAATTAGTAAGTTGTAATCATTTTATTAGTTTGCATCACCTTACTATACTTCATTACCTTTATTCGTCCTACTCAGTATAAGGAAGCTGGCACTATCATTCCAAACTACTCATCTCCACCACATCTCCACTAGTGGCCTTCACAGCATAATTACAATCTAACTTCCCGCACAGCACATACTTCTTCTGCCCAGGATCATACACATAGACTGGCGTTAATTCGAGCCATCCCTTGAGCTTGTCATAAGCTTCGTCATGACTTACAGCAATTTTCTCTTCGCTCTTGAACTCATCAAACATATCGAGCATTGGTTTGTTATCCATATAATTTATAACCTTAAAATTCTGCACATCGATGAACAGAAGGATCTTACGCTGGAATATACGATTACTTGGCGCCTTCATTCTCAGTGTTGCCTGAATATGTCCTCTTTCCCGTTGAAAAGTCTTCAACATCCATTCTCCGGATTCATCCGGATAGAGCTGGCTTAAACCAGCTTCGACTGCGGCTATACATACGGCTTGTTCTGCGTCTGTGATAGGAAGTGAGTCCGGATGCGGTTCGCGAGCTATTGCCTGCTCAATGGTAACTACCTCAGGTAGACGTTTCTCCGCCCTTTCGAAAGGCTCCAGCTCCGTATTCTGTTGCTCCCAATGCATTACCTGATCTATATTGAATCGTGCTCTCGTACCTGATATAAACTCAAATGGGATGGTGGTTGTTCCGTCATTTGTAATGTAGATCTCTTCTATCCCATAGATCAGCAGGAGTTGCTTCGTCTCGTACACCGGATATTCTATAAGTTGTAGTTGTTTCCTCGCCTGGGGCTCTATCGTTTGAAGTGTGAGAATATAGTTCTCTTTGTGCACAAAGGAGCTGGAAGGAAACTGGCCATATACACTGTAAAAAACAAGCCTGCCTTCCGCATCGAAGCGAAGCTCGATCCGTCCACCAGGAGTGACTGGTATGCTACCTATTTTTTCAATAAAATGATATTCTCCAATCTGTTCCTTCTCTAAGTGGAATTGTTTACCGTATACCACCCTTGCCTCAGCTTCAATCCACCGGATGACTCCGTTAAAATCTATATTTTGGAATGGTGTCCCCTCCGCATAAGATTTCCCGCCAACAAAAATCACACTTTTATAGTTGCGGGATTGTAGGTCAATCGTGATGACGGCAGTTCCTTCCGGATTGTAATCGCCCTTCCATTCCTTAATATGAGCAGGAAACCATTCCATACTAAGAAAATAGTTGGTTTCTCCCAGCATCATAACGTCGCGATAAATTTCATGAGAGTGTAAGTAGTAGTTGTCCAATCCATATTTTTGCTGTGTGGCGTCAAGCAGTTCTTTGATCCGAATATCCATCATAGTGCACCCCATAAAATTGATGCTTACATCATACCATTACATAGTGTTGATTACGAAACGCAGCAGCGCATATTAGAGTCGATTGTTACTTATTAAATAGTAGAATCTTCTGAATATTCTACAAGCTCATGCAATGGGCTTTGCTGATGTTCAGAAAATGATCAGTAACTTGGGTTTTAATAATGCAGAGGGTAATAAAATTTTGCACAGCCTTAAACAGAATTCTATACGTGAATAATGACCAAATATTTAAATGGAGGTAAATCATCATGTATGACATCATCGATGGAAATGCGGAATTAATACAATTTTTCCCACTTCCAGCGCATCTTTATGGTAAGGATATTGCTTGTATTGTAACTGTTGCTTATGCGGAAGAGCAGGGACCAAATTTAACGGGCCTCATAAATGCTCTATACTCCAAGGGATATACAAACCTTGATCATCTACTAAATTCCACATGGAATAAACTATACCAAGTTCCGAGGCTGGGACACAAAAGACTGATACTTCTGCTTCGTTTACTAGAACGAATTTCTGCAGATCCCAAGACCATAGAAAACCATGCCATTGTCCCTCGTGTTACAATGCAGAGTAAAAAGGAAATAAAAGAATTAACTTTAAAGAGGATTATAAAGAAGTATAACGAATCATCTGTGGAGGTATTAAGTGAAGCTACCGAAAAAGAAGCTCGTTTAAAGAAAATTAAAGATAGACTCCGTGAAATGGGGATGATCATATAATAAAACCCTGCCTGTATAATGAAGTGCACTCTTTCAATTCATTCAGTAATCACGCGATGCATCGAACCAGCGTTGAGCCGTCTCCTCTGTTATAGGCTCGCCAATCAGATGATCTTCACTCCCTCATTTTTAAAAAAGAGGGTGTCCCTCCGTCATTTTATGGCTTTTGGGACACCCTCTGTTGAATTATTTCACGCCGTCACATAGGGTACGATTCACTGCGTTATCTGAAACGGCAAGTTATCAAAAATATAGTTTTATTTGCGTTAGTGTTGTATCACTTATCTTGATTACAAGCGCCTGCGGCCAATGTCTCTAACATGATTAACCTACGACAACGCCAACATCGCGTTCATATCTTCCTCAGCGGTAGTAATCAGCTTTAATCCGAAAAGCTCTACCAACACATCCAGCACACCAGGCGAGATAAACTCCGGCGGCTTCGGCCCAATACGAATGTCCTGAATGCCAAGGCTGAACAAGCCCAACAGAATAGCTACTGCTTTTTGCTCAAACCAAGACAGTACAATACTCACAGGTAGCTCATTCACCGAGCAGTCAAATGCTTCAGCCAAAGCCAACGCAATTTTCACCGTAGAGCCGGAATTATTACATTGCCCAAGATCTATATACCGCGGAATGCCAGTGTCTCCAACAGTGCCATAATCGACATCATTAAAACGGAACTTCCCGCATGAAGTAGTTAAAATAACGGTTTCGTTCGGTAAGGAAGTTGCCAACTCGCGATAGTAATTCCCATCTTTACCTGGTGCATCACAGCCTGCAATAACGAAGAACCGGCGGATATGCCCGTCTTTGACAGCTTGAATAATCTCAGGTGCCAGCCCGATTACCGTTTCATGATGGTATCCTGTCGTGAGTACAAGATCTGAATCTACATCTGCCGCAGGTAATGACAACGCCCGGTTAATTAATGGGGAGAAGTCGTCATTTGTAATTTTCGCTACCCCTTCCAGCCCTGCGACTTCATAGGAGAAAAAGCGGTCTGCATACGTACCCTTAATCGGCATCACACAGTTTGTAGTTGCAAGAATCGCACCTGGAAACTGCTCGAAAAGTCTGCGTTGATCGTACCAAGCTTTGCCGATGTTTCCTCTCAGATGTTTATACTTCTTTAGCGCAGGATAGCCATGAGCAGGTAACATTTCCGAGTGAGTATAGATGTTGATGCCCTTTCCTTCCGTCTGCCGCAACAATTCCTCCAGCGCATACAAATTATGCCCTGTCACTACAATACATTGACCTTCTATTTTGTTCTGACTGACTGTAATTGGCTGCGGAATGCCAAAGCGATCCGTATGTGCGCGATCCAGTACATCCATGATCCGAACCGCCGCATCACCGACCTTCATTGCCATCTCCAAATGCTCCTGCGTATTAAAATTGGAATTGGTCAAGGTCATATACAACGCTTCGTGGGTAATACGATCGACCTCGGGGTCACTATATCCTAGCTGCCGAGCATGAGTCGCATAGGCTGCAATTCCTTTTAAGGCAAAAATCATCGTATCCTGCAAACTAGCAATGGTTTCATTTTTGCCGCATACTCCAACAACGGTGCAGCCGCCAGTCGGTGTCTGTTCACATTGGTAACAAAACATATCGTTATCCTCCATATTTCAGATAGTCTTTCGATACTCTCAACGTAACAGAACACCCTACCTTGAGTTGTGATTACACACACATTTTTCACATCAAGAAGATTGAATTGTCCGTCTATGGATCACAACCATCATTATAGTAACGCTTATACAAATGAAAATATTAATGCCAAAAACCATTTTGATCGCCTGAAGTTGACTCTCTTGCCCGATCTGTCCACTCACCATCCCAAGTCCAAGCGCAGAGCCAAACACCATACCCGCATTTCGTGTTAAAGCAATGATTCCTCCAATGGAACCTACGTGTTCCTTAGGCGTCTGCTGCATAATATAGCTATTATTCGGAGAAGCAATAAGTCCCATCCCAAGTCCAATAAGACATAGAATTGCAGCGATTCCAGAGACCGGGATATTCTCTAAAAATAATAGCAACAGTACGAACCCGCTTCCCATGCAGCTTAGCCCCATTAGCATCAATCGATGAGAGCCATAACGATCGGACCAGTAACCAGCAAGAGGACCTGCAAAGGCTAATGCAATGGGATAAGCAGCCATCATGTAACCGGTAGTAGAGGACGAAAACTGAACCGTTGCTCCCATCAAAAAGAATGGAATAAGGACAAGTAACGTATTAGAAAGAATAAAAGAGGCATTGCTCACGATCAACCCAACCGATACAGCAGGAATTCTTAGCGCCCGAAGAGGTAGAAAAGGTGTCTTTTGCCTCCGTTCCCATAATAGAAACGTGACCAACAGCAGGATAAACCCCATCAAACTCGCCATCGTCTGCGCAGACACCCATCCCCACTTGCTCCCATTTGTAATTACGAGAATAAGCAAGGTGATCCATGCCATGAACAAGCCCGCCCCCACGATGCTGACAGTTCCCGACTTACGATCTTGCACGCGGCCCGGAATGTACCGGTAAGCCATAATTGTAGCCACAATCGCCACAGGAACATGGATCAAAAATAGCCACTGCCAGCTGAGCCACTCCGCAATCAACCCTCCCGCAATAGGGCCAGTCATCCCGCCCAGTGCGACAGCCGTACTCAGAATTCCGAGTGCATGTCCTCTCTTCTCTTTCGGCATATGGATGGTGATGAGCGCAATATTCGTTGCTTGGAACATCGCAGCACCTATGCCCTGCACAACTCTAAGCGTAAGTAATATTGGCAGATTAGGTGAAAAAGCGACCAAGATCGAACCAACTGTAAAAATCACAAATCCGAGATTATGAATGCGGCGAAACCCATAACGATCACCCAATTTCCCCATCACAGGGAGAAGCACAGTAATCACTAGTAGGTACCCTGTTGTGATCCACAACCCCTTCGCAAGCTCTGTCTGAAAATGATTAATAAAAAAAGGAAGCGATACATTCATAATTCCGGCTGTAAAATGGGAAATAAAAGCTCCCATACAAATAGCCGCCATCATACCCAATCGCCGCCTGCGGGTGTCCGCTAGCTCTTTATTTTTTGCAACATTCATGCTGATCCCGTCCCCACTCATATTTGTCTAAGAATACTAACAATTATAAGTAGATCCATTGCCAGGACCAATCCCATAAAGATGGGATAAAGAGAGGGCTGTCTTTTAAGTCCTAAAAAGACAGCGAAGCAGCTTATTCTCCGTAATTGGAGAACAAGCTGCTTCGTATTTTGTGTCGTGAAGGCTACATCATCTATGGAAGTTATTTAATCAAACGTAGTCTGTGGACGAAAAAAGTCTATTTTATAATCCAAGGATTTGCTTTTTCTTGGCTTCAAATTCTTCTGGAGTTATGATACCGGAATCCTTAAGTTCTGCTAACTGTCTCAAATCATCGATCGACCCAACAGGAGCTGGAGGATTAGGGCGATTGTGTTTTTCTGATTTATATACTGCTATGTAATCACGGATTTTTTCGGCGATTTTCATTTTTCCCGGTTGAATAAGAACAACGTTAGCACTCGCTCCTTTTAAATTATCCTTTTTGGATGTTTGAAGGCTGGATGTAATTACTTGTAAATAAGGGACTTTTAAAAAGGGCTTAACTATACTGATCGTAATAACGGAATCCAAGGGAATCGTTTGAGTTTGTCCTCCCAATTTCTGAACATTACTAGGCTTAATTACTAGGTAATCCTCGTATAGTTCAAGAGATGATGTACCGCCGCTAATTTCGTGTATCATATTATCCACCTCATTCATAAGATATCCCTATCTTATCATATATTTACAGACCGCTTCTATATTTATCCTCTACTTCAAATTTCATAGATTCAGTCACTGAATCCCCACTGAATAAATTCCTAAATCAGGGAGAAAATAAAAATCACTTAACATCTAATTTATTAAGGAGAACTGCATGCGGAAATTTTTCAGCCCCAAGATTCCTCCGGCAAATCCAAAGCTGCATCCACAAACAGAAACCAAAAATGAGCGTTCAAACAAGGAACCTTTGTCCCCTGCCATATCTGAATCTCTCGAGGACAATTTGCAGATTATTAGCAATTGTTTTGCCAATTGTTCAGATCTAAAGATTATCCCTTGGAATTATGGCCCTGATCTTAGGTATCAAGCCTTGGCAATCTACTTTAATACACTTACCAAGTCTGACCCTACAAATCATTTTAAAGATACTTTGCAAAATCTAGTTCCGCATGAGCTAGGTCCCGCCTCAGATGTAAATGTTCACGATGTCATCTCTTTCTTTGAACAAAATGGGGTTACTTCCCCACTCCTTGAATTGATGGACAATATCAATCAGGTCGTTAAGGGAATTCTTGACGGAAAGGTTGTCATTCTCTTTGATGGCTGGCAGAAAGCAGTCGCATATTATGCCCTTGATGTTGAGCAGCGTCAAACCTCGGAGCCTATTACTGAGCCAACCGTACAGGGTCCACACATCAGCTTTATAGAAAGCTTGGAGCGTAATATCGGTGTTATTCGTAGCTTATTAAAGACTACTAATCTTAAGTTTGAGTTCTTCACTTCCGGTAAGCAGGTTCAAAGAACGTTGTCCTTTGGTTACCTGGATGGAGTAGTGAAACCAGAAACGTTACAACAATTCAAGCAACGTATAGCTGATATCGAAAAGGAAGAGATTATTGACGTATCCTATCTCGAAGAGTGGATCGGGGATTCTCTCTACTCTCCCTTCCCACAAGTCCGCTACACAGAACGACCAGATACAGCTATAACCGCTCTACTCGACGGGAAAATTATTGCTATGGTAAACGGAAGTCCTTCCATATTGATCTGTCCTGGAAATTTCATTGAATTTTTTACGAATAGCGAGGATTATTACTACCGAACCATTTTTTCATCTTTAATACGGTTGATTAGAGTGGCTGCCTTCATCATCGCGCTGTTGTTGCCTAGCACCTATATCGCGTTATCTAACTTCCATTCCGAACTAATTCCCACTGTTTTGCTACTTGCCATTCTTAACACGCGCGAAGGCATCCCCTTTCCTGCCTTGATTGAGGCATTAATCATGGAATTTTTCTTTGAGCTATTAAGAGAAGCGGGCATACGCTTACCTAGGCCGATCGGGTCAGCCGTCAGCATCGTTGGTGCATTGGTCATAGGACAAGCAGCTATACAATCGCAAATTGCCTCTCCGGTTATGGTCATTGTGGTCGCCTTAACAGGTATTGCCTCTTTTGCGCTCCCTCAATACAATATGGCCATTGCACTGCGGATCTTACGGTTTCCATTAATGATTCTTGCGGCAACGTTCGGAGGGCTTGGGATCATGGTTGGTTTTATACTGATTTATCTCCATCTGACTACCTTACGCTCTTTAGGTGAGCCGTATTTAGACTCGTTAGCGCCACTTGACCTTAAAAAAGTACGTTTTTCAATTTTCGTACTTCCGAGAAAGCTACTGCTTCATTCACCTCGTAGTCGTCATTTATATAAAAAGACTTCAGGAAGGAAGTAGATATAGTGAAACGACTTACTACCTTGCTAATCTGCCTTCTTGTTCTCAGCCTAACTAGCGGATGCTGGGATAATAAAGAACTTGACGAGTATGGGTATGTACAAGCAGTAGCCATTGACCAAGGGGAAGATGATCGCTTTGTGATAACGACTCATTTCTATAATCCTTCCACCAAAATTGAAATGGGGCAGTCAGGGAATCCAGCGTCCAAGGGGATTAATATTTCAACGAGTGGAGAAACCTTTTTTGAAGCCATACGAGAGATCCCTGCAAAATTCGGCCGAAAAGCCAAATGGGATCATATGCGTGTCATTTTAATCGGTGAACAATTAGCTAGAAACCTGAACATAAGGGAAGTGCTTGATTTTTTCTCTAGGGATCAAGAGCCACGTGGTACCGTTCTTCCCCTCATTGCTGAACAAGCCGCGGCGCCTTTTTTAGATGTAAGTCCGTTTATTGAACAAACCATTGGTCAACAGTATAAGAGAATGGAAACAAGTGGTGCCCTATATGCCGCAAAAACTTCCAAAATCCCTCTTTATGAGCTGGCTATTCAAATGTGCAGTCCCTCCAACACTTCTGTTCTACCATACCTGCATAAGACCCGTGTAGATAATAAAGCAATAATATCAGGACTAGCGTTAATACAAGACGGGAAAATGGTAGAACTTCTGAAGGAGAAAGATACTGAGGCGTTCATGATGCTAATGGACAGATATATTTATGGAGTCTTAGAATTTCCTTGCACGAATGAGACCGAAAATGCGCTACGAAAAAAGGAATCTCTTGAAGTGCTCACCTTCAACAGTAAGCTTACTCCAACCGTAAGCAATGGCTCTGTTTCCGTCGGTGTAAAAATTGCTATTGAAGGTACAATCGGAGAGTTACGCTGTTCACACTTAAAAACTGTTAAAGACATGAAGCAATTTGAACAGCGAATTGTAGCTCAGGTTGAACAGCAGGTAAAACATACTACTGATTTTTTTAAAACAAAAAAAGTAGATGCACTTGGAATTGGTAATCAGATCTATCGAAGAAATCCGCAGCAGTGGAAACAATTGGGGCCTGTATGGAAGGAAAAGCTTGCTCAGACTGAATTCGATATCCATGTTGAAGTCAAAGTGCTAAGCACTGGTATGAATTCAGGTACAATATTCGGGACAAAGGAGTAGTGGCTATGCTGGGACAAATTATCTGTGTACTGATATTAGCTTCCGCTATGCTAGCCCATGACATCCCAAAGTTTAGACAGGCCTCCGTTCGTGATCGAGTGGTCTATGGAGTCCTTCTGCTGCCGGTTCTTTATCTCGGGTTTATCTTCATAGCAGCAAAACCGTGGCCTAATTTGGACTCGCTCTTCAATCTACTTACGGGTCCAGCTGAACACATCGTCCATTGGATCAATCCGGCTATTTCATAAGCGTATAGAAAGAGGAGGAACGTATGAATAAGCAAGAACGTGTTAGCTCTATCCAAATGTCCATGCTGTTTCTCTTCTTTATGACAGGTTCTTCAATCGTCATCGTCCCTGCTTCACTAACTAATTTTGCTGGCAATGGAGCCTGGATTTCTCTCATCATTGCCTCGGCCATAGGAATGCTTCTGCTAACCGGTATTCTCTATTTAAATAGACGAGCGCCGGAGCTATCACTTGTGGAACAAAGCCGCGCTGTGCTTGGAAACGGACTGACTCTCGTTCTATTACTTCCTTTCACATGTGTTTTGTTTTGGAATGTCGCAGGAATTGTCATTGAGATTGGTACCTTTTTCAAAAGTACGATGTTAAAAGAAACGCCTACTTATGCGGTAAATACGATGTTTTTTATAACGATTGCCATGACGGCACTCGCTGGCATCGAAGTAATTGCCCGTATGGCCGCAGTCTTAATGTCTCTAATGTTCGGATTTATTATCTTGGTCTGGATTCTCGTAGCAGGTTTGTATCATCCTGAATACCTGCTGCCCATCATGCCTGATGGAGTTAGACCTATCCTAAGTGCTGCATATGTAGTCTATGGCTTTCCCTATTCCGAGCTAATCGTTTTTTCCATAATTTTACCTTTTGTGCATAAAGAAGATAAATCAAAGCTAGGAAAACAAATGTATCTGGCACTCATCATAAATGCCCTAACGTTAATTACTTCTGTCATTAGCAGTATTATGGTACTGGGACCCCTGTCCGGCAGCTTGAAATATTCATTGTACCAGTTGGCGAGGTTAATTTATTTTCAGGAAACGATAGAGCGGGTCGAGTCCGTGATCGGTTTTTCATTGATTATTGGCTTCTATTTCAAGGCTTCAATCCTGCTGCTTATTCTAATTAAAGTCATGAAGGAGCTTCTGAGATTAGAAAATGAAAAACTAATTGTCTTCCCGCTTGCTTTTATTTGCCTTCTGCTGTCTGTGACAACTTACACACAAGAATCTGAGCTTACAGAAATCGTGAACACTACTTGGCCCTTGATCACTAATTTGGCTTACATCCTGCCGTTCCTTCTGATTCTGTTGGTCACATTTATTCGATTCCACATGAAGAAGCATAAAAATCAACAGTTTTGATCCAATTTTTAATCAAGGTCATCGATTACACTGAAATTGAACTTGGAGCCTTTCTTTTCAAGCTTGAAGAGCATACGCGCAATATTCGTTTGATCTTTATAGAATCTTTCAGCATAATATAGCTCTTTATTTCGCAGATTTTAGGTTCCTCTTCTCTTGAAACCAGCCCATCACTAGAAGTATGAGTGGAATGATAAACAACATCGGAATCTGGAGATAGTACTGAGTGATACGCATATCTATATAGATAAATTCTACATTATTGCCAGCTATCGCAAGGGAGCAAATGAACATCACCATACTTACAGGGATAATTAATTTACGATAGGATGGAATTCCGAACAAGGTTGCCGTACCTAATAGCGTCACATATAAGAAAATGCCGAGCCGAAAAAAACCTCCCACAATGGCCGTGACGAGAAACAATGCATCAAGGCGTTCCAGAAAAGCACGACCTTCAATTAACTGCGAGGTAGTCAGCAATGGATATTGTGTTCTTGTAAATAGATCTGCCCCGAGGACAGACACATTTAAAAGGGTAACAAACGCAATAAAACATCCGCTGATCAATAAGCCTGTGATCACTGTTTTCTTTATTTTGCGTGGCTTATTTACATAGGGAAACAACATCAAGAACACAATAATCTCACCAAAAGGAAATGCAACAGTGCCGGGAATCGATTGCTTCAGCACGGTTAACCACCCCTCTTCAAGCACAGGTCTTACATTTTGAAGATTTACATTCCCTGACGTAAGAATCAAAGTTAAAACGGTAATAGAAACGAGAAATAACACCGCAAAAAAAAGCTCCGCAGTCCTCGACAATACCTCTATCCCTTTTCCAACGACATACATAACCGTGAACAGCATCAAAGCAATAATTACGAGAAAGGGGGTCTGCATAAACACAAAGGATACAGCCATTGAAGCAAAATCACGGACTACAAAGCTCCCATTAAACAAAAAATAAACGACATATAACAAGGCGACGAGACGTCCCACTACAGGTCCTAATATCTTTTTTGCATACTCCGTGAGCGGAAGATCCGGATAAAATAGTGACAATCGATGATAGATCAGAAATAAACAAATGCCCCCGAGCATCCCTAGGATTGCGGTAATCCATGCATCTTGTTTGGCTTCCACACCAAATCCGGAGATAATCGCACTCACGATTTCAAAAATTAATACAAGGATAAGCAGTTGACGGGGACTGATCTTTGCTTTTTCCAATATCCTCCCTCCTCTCTATAAAAAATGGATTCAACTACTAATATCGATACTTTCCAATATGGTTCTATTCCGTAATCCAGTATTACGCAAATAAGCCTCCACTTTCACTTGTACTTCAATTGTTGGGAAGGTCACATCATTCCAATCCCGCTTCAACGTTCTCCATTGCTTAGGATAATCACGATGCAGCACTTCACCGAATCCAAAAATGTCCGACTTTTGCTGTTGCATTAATTTAATCGTGGCTAGCGCCTCATCATGAACGGCTTGTGTGTACAGACGCTCAATTTGCAAGAACAATTTAGGGTTAGTGATATCAATGGGGACATCAACCTCACCGATATTTGCATCCGCGCCAATCTTCACCTCAATTATTGGTTTACCGAATTTATCAAAGCTTGAATGAAATGATGATTTGGACCGTATATTCTCGATCCCGATTGTATGTGGCTGCCCATTCCAAGCCATGGTTAACAATGTCGAACGAACTCTGCCTAACACCCATAAGAATCCACGGCTTTCACTCCCGTCTAGCCACCTCATTAATTTCCCGTCTTTAAAAGTAGCAATCCCATTAGTCATAATCTTATCTTCTTTATTTGTAAGATCGAGTTGAACGCCAGTAATGGTCGGTTCTTTACCCGATGAAACGATGGCTTGAATGACTTGGTATATTTTTTCATCAATAGTTTCGCCAAATGCTTTCTCGGTATCAGCTACCATTTTCTTAATCTTAATAGCAGGTGAATTATCGAGACTTGTTGGTTGTTTAATGATCTCTTCTCCCGTCGTTCCCCTCGCAATAACCATTGTAGCGGAAGGACGAAACTCACTATCCCGCTCAATACCGTCAAAAAGTTTCTTAATCCCCTGTGTTTCAGCCAATTCTTCACCTACCAAGAGAACTAACGAATGACCATAATGTAATTGCCTAGAAAGGTTTTTCGAAAGAACACGAGTGGCATCAAATACATTATTTCCTTCTGCTGAATATGTGGTTGGAGGTAAGGGCACTGGACTGCCCCCACCTTGTGTACTTGAAGCATTTGTGGGATTAACAATTTGAACCGTAACCCGAATGTTTTTCTTCTCACCTTTATCAATCGCCATCGCAACCACAAAACCAATATCCGTTAGCTCTCGACTATCCCAACATCCCGTAAGCAGAACAATCATAACCATCGACAACCAAAATCCTGCTAATTTACGCTTCATCTGGATCACCCACTTGCTCTGTTGTAGGCCTCTTCATTAATTTAGGAACCAAATGTCTCATCCAAATCGGTAAAGCCGCATGAACCTGATCATTCTTTGCATGCATCGACGGACTATAAGGAGCCATATAAGGAACACCAAATGAACGTAAACTACACATATGTGCAATGATCATAATCAAGGTAAGAATCATTCCAAAGAAACCGAACGTTGCTGCGCTGATCATGAGGAGAAAACGTAACAATCTCGCGGATACAGCAATGGAGAAAACAGGTGTCGCTAAACTTGAGATAGCTGTAAGTGAAACAACAATAACCATTGCCGTTGACACTAAACCTGCTTGTACAGCTGCCTGCCCAATGACAAGTGCTCCAACGATGGATACTGCTGATCCAATCGCTTTTGGCATGCGAACACCTGCTTCACGTAGAATCTCAAAAATAATTTCCATTAATAGCGCTTCAACAAAAGCAGTAAATGGCGTTGCTTCTAGCTGTGAAACAAGCGATATCACTAACTGTGTCGGTATCATTTCTTGATGAAAGGTTGTTGCTGCGATATAGAAAGAAGGTCCAATCAACGAAATGATATACATAACGATTCGTAACAGCCGCAACGCCGCACTAATGTCATACCGATGATAAGAATCCTCTGTAATTTGAAAGAATTGATTAAAAACGGCTGGGATGATTAGCATAAAGGGGGTTCCATCCACCAAAATTGCAATTTTACCTTCTAAAAGATTAGCAGCAACGGTATCTGGGCGTTCAGTAGGTAGGATCGTCGGAAACGGAGTGAACCTCTGATCTTCTATCATTTTCTCAATATATCCCGATTCCAGAATGCTATCCAATTTGATCTTGCGTAGACGTCGCTTCGCCTCTTCAACAATGGCATCATCCGCGATCCCATTTATGTACATGATTGCTATCCTGGTATGTGTAACTTGTCCTAACGTCATCGATTCCAGCCATAAATTAGGATTTCTTATGCGCCGCCGAACCATCGAAATATTGGTTGTTAAGCTTTCAACAAACCCTTCACGAGATCCTCGAATTGAGGTATCCGTACCAGGCTCATCGATGGCACGAAATTCACCGCCCGATGTAGCAATTGCTAGGGCTTCATTCGATCCATCAATTAATAAAATGGTCTGCCCCCACAGCAGAGCATCATAAAGTTCATCCCATTGAACAAGCGTCTTCAGACCACCGATAGGAACAATTTTATCTGTGATGACTTGGACCAGATCATTTAATGACCTTTGTTCACTACTCAGCATGACGTTTAGCAAGACTTCCATTACAAATTGATTTATGGTTGTATTGTTAACAATGCCATCCACATAAATAATTGCGGCTTGAAGCTCCTCCTCCGAGCCCCCTATCGTAAATTCACGAATAATTATATCTCCACTATTCCCTGTCTTTTGGCGAATCTGCTCTACATTGACTCTTAATTCTGTTGAATCAATCGGTATTGAAGGGACAGTCCATTGCGGATTGCTTCCAGTCCTTTTACTACTTGCATTTCCATCCATTGCCATGCCCCTTCACCTTTCTCTCCATTATTTGCTGCGCTTTGCGTGATTATTCTGCCCATTAGCAGCAAATATTATTGGAAGATAACAATGAAGGCAGGGAAGTGGTATGAAAATATTCTTCATAACTGTACTGTTACTTTTCTTAGGATTAGGACTTATCTTTCTGCTTGACATCATTTCAATCTTTAGCTTACAAGAATCTTATCGTAATATAACGGCCTCGTTTCGTGTAATGAGCCCTTCCGAACGCCTCATCTTTAATTTCTTAATTGTAGGCACAATAACTTATTTAATATGGCCAGTGATTCAAAGATGGTTGCCACAGCAACCTCCATCATCGCAAGGTCAACCATCCGAGCATGTCGGCAGAAACCAGACGAAATAGTGAATCATAAATAAAGCCCATGTCTTTGGACATGGGCTTTTAAAATTAACTGTACAACATATGTTGTTTATATTGCTGATCATACTAACCAATAAATTCTTGAACCCACTCGCTGTTGTAGTATCCTATTCCAATTTCAGTAAAGGAGCTATTCAGGATGTTGGCACGGTGACCAGGGCTGTTCATCCACTGATTCATTACTTCTTCCGGGCTCGACTGGCCTTTGGCGATATTTTCCCCTGCTGTATTATAGGAGATCCCAAATGCCTTCATCATATCGAACGGAGATCCATAAGTTGGTGACTGATGGTCAAAATAATTGTTGTCGGACATATCCTGCGCTTTGGCCAAAGCCATTTTCGACAGCTCACTATTCAAACTAAGGGGTTTCAAGCCTGCGTTTGTTCTTTCTTTGTTCACCAATTCCAACACCTTCTGCACAGATGCCGATGAACTGGTGGAGGTTTGCGGATTAGCAGAATATTGTGGATTGGCCGATTGTTGCGGATTAGCAGAATATTGTGGCTTAGCGGAAGTTTGCGGATAAGTAGTTTGATCCGCTGTTGTACCACCTGTAGGTGGAGTAGTACGGATAAATCCATCCAGCCATTTCGATACATCACCGGGTACTTGTTTAGTCTTAATCGTTGAATTGCCTGCATTCTCTGTGGAAATAGAAGACGCTTGAGTCAAGTTTGACGTTGTAGCTGTTTTGCCAGCATGATGTCCAACCTTCGTTTGTTGAGTAGTCATTTGGTTGTTGGCTGATTGATTACCCGAACAAGCTGTAACAAGCAATAGCGCTACTATTACGATAAATGGTTTGATAACGACCCCTCCTGATTTGGCAAAGTTGTGACTTAATCGAATAAAGTTTTTGTAAAGCACGATTGAATTATTCATCTCTAATTCAAAAAATAAAAAGCAAAAAAATCCACAGCAACATACATTGCTGTGGATTTTTTTGTAAGCTTATTATGTATCGAGATCCGTATTCTTGTTCACATAGAGCTCACTAGGTTGAACTTGATATCGACCGGAATGCAGCATCTCTGGTAAACGCCCCATGCGCTCCGCCAAACAAGAAAGACTTTGCTCATGAAAATTAGAAAGCCCCGTATGAATCCGATCTTGAAATGGCTTAAGCCATCTTGATTCTAAATGATCAGGACCGAAATAAACCCCAAGCAGAGAGCCAGCCGTTGCCCCGAAACTATCCGTATCGTTGCCTTGCATCACCTGCTTGCATATTCCATCGCCAACATTATCTGCAAAGCGCAGGGTATTAATTAAGGTTCCTATCTCCTGATAAACCTCACAGTGACAATAATTTGCATACTTATGGTTAATACTCTGATACGCTTCCAGCCAGTCATCTGCATTCGCTACCATCTCAAGGCAATCATTAGTAATCTCGTAAAATCGGCTTCTTTTAGGAACGAACTGCAGAGCCGTATTGATTATTTCAATGGGATCGCGCAGCACGTGAGCAGCAGCAATCGCAGCAGCAATAAACATCGTGGCGTAAATGCCGGTCCGGCGATGAGTAAAACTCGCATCCCGCCAAGCTAGCTCAGCAGCCAGAGCAGGTTGACCAGGACAGGCATATCCATAAGCATCTGCACGAATCGCCGCACCGCACAGTTCCGTACCCTGCACCATAAAATCAGGCCAAGCCTCTATTTCAGAATGATTGAATAGTTCCTTATCATGTTCCAAATAACTAATGCCTGATCGCATCAAAATTGCCCTTTCCGGACCCCAAGTTGTACTTAACGGAAGATGATTTAACCATAAATCTCTTAAATTTCTTTTCGTAAAACGATCACCGAATTGTTCTAACACCATCATTCCCATTAATGTGTAATTGATATCATCATCAGGTGCCACATAACGAATTCTCCCCCGTGTTGTCTCAAACCAAGACCAATGACGACGATCCAGCGCATGGAGAATTTCTTCAGAAATGTAATCATTCAGTGGCCATTCCCCTACAGAAGTTAACGCTTGACGTAATTCTGACAAGCTGGGGTTAACCTCTATCGGTTTGCCCAGCATTGAGCCACAGACTGAAGCAAGGAAACCTGCCTCTACACGCTTGGAGCTATCCTTCAGATTCAAAATCCCGACCTGACCTAGAGGTCGTGCCGGTTCACATTCCCGCCATATCTCATCTAAATCGTTCGGCTCATAGTAAGGCCAGTTGTCCCTCATTGGAATGACAGCCAAGCTATGGGCGAATTCTAGATAGGCATCATAGCTTGCAGGAAGCTTTTCCAACTTGGCTAAATAACCGGAGGTTTGATGCCCCTGCTCGAATTTATTACGCAGAACTCCTTCCAATTGAAGTTTAAGAAATGTAAGCGATGGTAGCATATTGCATCTCCTTTGTCCCCGTATCTATCCACAATACCTCAATATCACAAGCTTTAGAAGTAAAAGATAACTAGATGATTTCCCCTTAATAATTCTTCATCCCAACACTATCGAAACTGCACAATACACTAACAACAGTCCCATCAGTACATTAAATTGACTTCTATATTTAGATATCATTTTTTTGAAAAGAGAACCACACAAACACCAACAAAAAGTGCCCATATAACCGATGAATGCAAGAATTAAAGAATAACTCAATAATCTAAAGGAGGATGAATGATAGGTAAGGATAAATGTAGATGTAACTGTGATCCCATATAAAATCCCTTTCGGATTAATAAATTGTAAAAGCATTCCCGCAATAAAGCTATTGTGTTTATCTCCATCTTCATCACTTTCTGGTTGTTTACTTGTAATCATTTTAACTGCTAAATACAGCATGTAGACTCCGCCTAATAGAGCCATAATAGATTTAATTTGTGGAAGAAGATTATTCAAAAGTAGATTAAAGTAGGAACATAACAATATGATTATAAAAAATCCTGTGCCCACTCCTAAACAAAATTTCATTGTTTTTTTCAGCCCAACTTGGTTTGCAAAAGTCATTGCCATAATGTTATTGGGTCCCGGAGTAAAACTTGCAACAAATGCATATAAAAACAAAGAAACAAACACTAAATTATATCTCCCTTCCAACTTGTATGTTATAATGCATTTATAAGACGTTATAACGTACATCCGTGCGTTTTATTGTATATCACGATCGTTATAAAGTAAATGGAGAGAGGAAAATTACAGTGGAAGAAATAAATTTGGTTATTGCGGAAAATATAAAAAAGATAAGAAAAAATAAAGATTTAAGCCTGGAAAAGGTTGCGGAATTAACTGGAGTCAGCAAAACAATGATTGGTCAAATCGAAAGAGGCGAATCGACACCAACCATTACAACTCTTTGGAAAATCGCCAATGGCTTAAAAATTTCATTTTCTGCCCTGATAGATTATCCAAAACCTGACACAAGAATAATCTTAAGAAGTGACATTCAGCCACTGCTTGAAGATAACGGAAAATATCGAGTGTATCTATCTTTTCCATTCGAAGAAAGTAAACGGTTTGAAGGTTATACCGTGGAGATAGACAAGGGTGGGTACCTTGATGCCAATTCTCATATGGAAGGTACCGAAGAATTAATCACCGTGTTTGACGGTGAATTGTCTTTACGTGTCAATAACAACGAATACCTCTTAAAATCTGGTGATTCTATCACCTTCAAGGCAGACAAGCCGCATGTATATCATAATCCAGGACCAACAATAACCCGTTTAAGCATGATTTTATACTACCCCTCTTAGCAAAAAAAACCCAAGGCACTTGAGCCTTGGGATCCCGTCTTTCAATGATAACCTGCGGATATTTGAAGTTCCGTTTGCTTATATCTTCCTCCTATATCGGGATAATAGCAAATCTGCCACCAAACCAACCAAGATGGCCGTCCCAAAATGAATGCCATAGAGAATCAATTGCCAAATGCGCTCATTTTCCATAGCATAGTGCAGATCTGTAAGCCAAGGATTTAACCACATTAATGTCGGTGACGTAAAAAAAAGCAGCAAATTTTTATCATCTTCACCGGATAAATTAATTAGACAAATCATTATGGATAGTAGAGACAGCCAAAAGCTAAGTCTTTTGTTTAAAATTTTCATAACATCCTCCTGCAAGTTATGAGCCGCCCAACATAAATTTGTAAATCTTACCGTCCTGTACATAATCATTATTAAAAAGTAGGGCATCACCTTCTCTTTTCAGGAACTTCAGGTTGTCTCCATAATAAGGGAGGTCGTTTGTTTCAGCATATTTTTGCTGTTCTACGTCAAGGAGTTCCTTGTACAACAATGTCTTGGTCCCTGTTTTACGATCTATCATCATGAGGAAACCTTGTTGATTGGACCGTATCATCAGATAATCCTCGTCCATTCCCTCCACTAAATAATTATCCGAAATATCCCCTAGTGTGGTCAGATCAATCTTCTCCGTTACGTTACCCGTTCCATCTTCAATTAATCGTAATATTTTCCCATCGGTAAGCAGGAGCTGATTGCCAGCTATTTTCACATTGTCACCGTAACGAATATAATATCCTACACTCGCTTGGCGAATGACCATTCCATCCTTAATAATCATCGTATACCATTTATTATTGATATGTGGTTCTCCGTAAACATCTGTTAAGGTTAGATAGAGTAGACCTTTTGGCGTCTTCTGAAAGTTGAACTGAACAGCATCGAACAGCTGCGATCCGAGGTTCGCTAGTAGGCGAGTATGTCCTGCGGAATCTGTTAAATATAAACTCCCAGTTTTCTTATCTACTGTATAAGTAGATCCACCGAATTGTGCACTGGCACTTGCAAAGCTCAATAGTCCAGTTGCTGTATATATCCTCTTCGTCGCATCCCAGCTAACCGTTGTTCCTCCTAATGAATTTACAAGAAAGCGTGCAGGTACATAGAGCTGGCCATTAAGCTCAAATGGAACACCCTCCGCGTTTACAAGCTTACCATCGAGGACTCCCTGTTTACTTCCAATTCGAACGGCTATCTTTTTCCCCCATCCAGTAAACTCTGCTCTTTGATGGGATTTATCCCATACTACCTTAAGTCCTGCCGCTTCCCAGTGACTAGCTGAAACATAAGTCATTCCATCCTTTACTAGTGCTGAACTCGTTACTTTCCCGCCTCCATCCATAATGTAAGTGAAATAAGCGGGCAATGCCGCATTCGCTACTGGAGCAGTAAGCAATGATACAACAAATATTGGAGCTAGCAACCATCTTTTATCCATACATTGACCAGCCTCCATGTTAGCGAACTATAAACTCTTCATATTGTATTGACGCAGTTTTTTTCCAAATGTTCCTATAAATCTTCAATATTAGTAAATTTAATATCAGTTTCCCCCAACGAACCGACCCTCTCCTTCTGCCTTTTTCCCCTCATTTGCTTGTTCCCCCAAGAATCTGTGAAATTTTTTTCATATATTGTTGAAGAGGTTGGCGCCAAACCTTGAACAAACAAATAGAAAGAAGGCAGATAAAATGGCTCTAGGTTGTGATACTGCTACTAATGTAACAGCGGCAAGATTAACTACACTTAAAAACAATAGCTTCACATTTGTTGGCCGATATTTGAATCGTGTAGAAGGTTATCAGGATGGTCTCACATCAGCCGAGGTGACACGAATATCAGACGGAGGATTATATATCGTATCCCTTTACCAAATCAGTAAATCGCTCGATCACTTTACGAATGCCAACGGTGTTGCAGATGCTGAAACTGCTGTAGGATTAGCAAGCGATATGGGACAAACCAGCAGCACTCCTATTTATTTTGCCATAGACCGTGATATGACCTCATCAGAAATCTCAAACAATGTTGTGCCTTATTTTCAAGGCATAAAATCCGTATTAGACAGCAGTACCAAAAATCCCAAGGGCTATAAAATGGGTGTATATGGATCAAGAGCGGTCTGTTCTTATATCCGTGGCACTTATTCTGCTACAACACGCTACACCTTCATCGTAGATAATAGCTGGTTGGGAACCTTCGATGATTGGAATCTCAGACAATATAATTTCAACACTGAGCTCGGATCTAGCACTGGCAAAATCAACGTAGATTATGTAGAATCCTCATCGAATGGCGGCGGTGGCTGGAAAAAGTAAGCTCATTCATTGCACGCCAGAGCAAGGGGTACCTGTAAAACCAACAAGGCAGTGGTTCTCCTTATTGGAGAATCGCTGCATGCGTAGAGGTGGAAGTCGATCGACGTTCCGCTATCCCCTCTCCGTATATTTTTTAACGAGATAACTGCATTCTGTACACTTATTTCGTCTACAAAGGGCTGAATTCTCACTTTAACTGTATTCAATACAATTAAAAGCCTTTTGTTACTATTTAGAATCCTCAAGCTGATCATATGCTGAATCATATGTCCACTCTAAGCCGTAGCCCTTACTCGACAGGTAGATGGTACCGATTGTATTTCCCTCTTTAGTGAGCAGAATAGGAAACAACCCTTCTTTTCCATTGAAAATAGGTGAAAGCGGCGTTTTTTGATAATCATTGAAGACATCCGGAAGAGTCACCGCGAGCTTTTCCCATGACTGCCCCTTATCCTTGGTCCAATAAATAACTGGCCCATTATCTTCATAGTATCTGAACCCCAAGAAGCCGATATCCTTGCTAGAGAAGCCAGCTCCTGTTAAACTTTCCGCGTACAAATCGTTAGGATTACCAATCTCCGTCCATGTCTTCCCACCATCAGAGGTCAGATATACATAATTCAACGAACGTCCCACACCCGCAGAACCTCCGGAGACAATCCAGCCGTTTTGTTTGTCTGTAAATCCGATGAACTTCGTGTCATAACCTTTTGCACCTTCAATGTTGTAGGTATTCCACGTTTCTCCCATGTTATCACTGATTAATACCTGAAGTGGAGATTCTTTTCCATCTGCAAATCCATAGACAATAGCGGTTTTATCCTCGGAAATAAAAAAGCCAGTCTCTCCTCTCCCCATCCCCATTTCTGTTCCAGTTGTATCAAGCTTTAAAGGCGTTGGCGCTTGGATCTCCCCCTCCCGATAGGAGACAGAGACATTACCGTTCTCGTCAACGGAATATTCATTTCCAGCATTATGCACAACTACTTGTTCACCGCTGGAGCTATAGGAATAAATCGTACCTGGTTTGAGCGTCTTATCTGTAGATTGACCATTTAGATTCGTACATGCAGCTAATATTGCTGTCACTCCAACCAACATTATGACTGTAAAAAAAGCCCCTACTCCATTTCGTTTTTCTTTCATATTTAAAATACTACCGAATCGCTGCTTCATCGAGTGTTTTCCTCCTGCAAAATTCGTTGACAAAGCTACATGCCGAGTGGCACTGCTTTGCATGACCGATAAAATCGCTTCACAGTATTTCTTCCGATAGGCCGCGCCTCGCTCACGTACAACCGTATCATCACAGTAAATCTCAATCTCGTGGGCAGCTTCGCGCGTCATTAACCAAACAAACGGGTTAAACCAATGTAGTGCCTGCACTATCTGCAACAACAGCTTATAAACGATGTCAAGCCTTTTGTAATGAACCAACTCATGTTTTAAGATAAACTCCAGTTCTTCATCACTATATTGTTCATGAGGCAAAAACAAAGCTGGCTTGTAAAAGCCCATTAACATCGGATTGGGAACTTTACTGCTTATCAAAACTGGAATGGAGGCTGTTACGTTCATTTCTTTAGAAACTTGTTTGAGCTTGGTGACTATATTCTCCCCAAGAATAGGATTGCTCCAACGCAGTGCCTGTTTTCTGAAAAAGAAATAGCTCAGCAAATGATACGCTAAAAATAACACAGCTCCAGCAAGCCAGATGAATGCTAAAATGTCCAGAATTGATGGGATATGGCTTACATTCCCTGCCTGAGCTGTTTGAGTGATTACAGATGGATCAGCCTGTAAATTCTGAGAAGGTGTACCCTGAAAGACTGCGGCCATCCCCTGACCTTCTGGTATTTGAATGGCTACAGGAGGATTAGTAAAGGAAAAGTTGAACGGCAGCAATAATCGCAGGGTTAAAATCAACCATATCCAATAACTCCATTTCGCTGAATAATGTCTCCTTAACATAGGCCTTAACAAGATCAAACCGATAATAACTAGACTTGTAGTTAATGAAATAACCAGAAAATCTAAAAAAAGACTTGTTATCATCAGGTTTCCTCCTTTTCTACTCTATCCAGCATTTCCCTCAGCTCTGCAAGATCACCTTTATCGATTGCCTTTCCGTTGTATAAAGACATCACCATATCTTGCACAGAGTTACCGAACAGCTTCTCAAGCGTGGACTTCCCTTCGCTCTCTTTATATTTCGTTTCCGAAATTGCGGCAAGATAACGATTGCTACGTCCCTCTTTTTCACAAAACAAAAAGCCCTTTTCAACTAGACGTGACAACACAGTCAATAAAGTTGCAAGTGCCCACTTACGCTTATCCCCCAGCTGATTCAAAATGTAGGAGGAGTTAACCCAATCTTCCGCCCTCCAAATCACCAGCATAATTTCCAATTCAGCATCGGGCAGCCGTTTGATTTTGTTATTCATCACTATTTCACCTCGTTATACAATTGTGTAATAAAACCATTATACAATTGTATAATAAAAAAGCAAGCCCATTGTTTCAGCTTTAATGTATACATCATAGACGCTTATATGCACTAAAGAGTTGCTAGATAAGTTAATATCCTTTTACAAAAAAACAAAAGGCTGTCCCATAAGTAGGTCTCTTTATTCAAAAGACAGCCCTTCCTGACTTCAAAGCTATAAAAAATAATACAACAACAGAGCACGTCACCGGGTTATTGGAGACGTGCTCTGTTATATTTCCGGTCGATGGCGGCCTGCTTAAGTTGATTGTAGGCAAGGCGAAAGCCAACCGACCTCTAGCGTCACTTTTTCTTTGTCGCGAAGCAGAAATCGCCGGAAGTTCCGGTTATATTTCAATTGAAATTGTAAAAAATTTTCCGCTTAAACAGCGGAGAGAACGGACTGATTGTGGAAAAGCGACAGCGGTCCCCTTGGTCTCCAGATTTTCGCCACTAAGAGGAATGAAAAAATCTGGAGAGCACAGCGATTGGAACAACGGTCCGCTCGCGGAGCTTCCACTCAAAAAGCCTAAGTATATCCTACGTAAAAAAAGGCTGACCCAAGCAGCCATTTCATGGCTTTTGGGTCAGCCTCTTGTTCGTAATACTTAGAGCGCCGCAATCCGCTGCTGGATGCGTGGAAATAAGGCGAAGGCATTCTCGTAAAATACTTTTTCGTGGTGCTGCTCAGGGACAAGTCGGCGGACAAATTCCGCATATAGGTCAATAGGAGCGAGTGGCCAATCCGTGCCGAACAACATTTTCTCATAGTGGTCGGAATACACCAGCGCCCGGCGAAAATGATCCATGAACAGAGGTTCATTCATGAACCGTTCAAAATGAGGCCGATCACCGACCACAAGACCCGACAAATCGGCATAAACGTTTGGATTTTTGGCCACCACTTCGGCGGCATCCATCACCCACGGATCGCCAAGATGGCAGATCATAAAATTCACATCACGTCGTTGAAACGCTAATTCGTCCACGGTAAGTGGATGTGCATACTTTAGCAATCCGTTCATCGAGTACGTATCACCAGTATGAATGACCACAGGCGTACCATACTTTGCTGCCAGCTCATAGATCGGCGAATAGATTTTGTCATAAACGTAATGATGATAGTACCCGGCGTAGAGCTTAATACCAGCTACCTCGGGAGCTTGCAGCCGTGCCTCAATTCGATCCAGCTCCTCTTGTGCATCCTTTCCTCCGAGCATGTTCGGATTGATCCCCACGCATTCCATTAAGAAAGGCGGCACAGTATCCTCCAAGTCAAGGCTCATCGGATTAGGGGAAGTAGAGTCAGGGAAAGCTCCCTTCGTCTGCTCCGTGACCCCCATTCCAATGCCGAGAACAACGTCGTTCTTATCAAACTCCGCTTTGAGACCAGCAGCAGTGTAATCGACTTTGGAGAGATCCTGTGCTGTTTGATGAAAGCTGTCGATGTCCGACAGATGAATGTGAATATCAATGATCGGCATTTAAGATCTCCTTTTCGTCAATAGGTCTAGCAAAGGTCAGCTTCAAAAGATTGCGGATATCCTCTGAATTCAGAGCGAGTTCTCCCATGATCAGGAAGGACGGCTGTGTCCAAACGGTTTCTCCATTTAGAAGCGGAAGATGATGATGCACCCCGTGATTAAATACTTTATTGTTCACATACGCCGAGGCACTCTGATTCGGATGACTGCTCACCATATGCAGCATATCCTTACGCGAAGTTGCACCAATTCGCAATAGTCCCTTGGCCTCAAGATAGGTTTCAACCGTGCCTAATAAGAACTTGCCCTCCTTGGAGAATTCCATCCATCCTTCGGCATAAACTGGTGAAGGTTTGATATAATTTTCCTCCGACAACGAATAATTCGGCAGGGTCATTCCGCTGTTATTGGTCACCGAATGCAACACACAGAGCACAGGGACACCTGGGAGCATAAGGTAATGCTGATTAACAACAATTCCTCGGTTCTTTTCCTGCTTCTCGATCGAAGTAGTGATACGTAATCCTTTCCATACATTGCCCTGAATATCCATTTTCTCGGTCCAAGCTGCGCTTCTTGGCTCCTCCAACCGACTAAATCCACCTATACCTGAAATCCCCACACCGAGTCCACCGTGCCAAGGATTCCACCAGGAACGTGGTGCTGCTTCCGGATAGGAGCTATCCAGCCATTCTTCTCCATGGTGCTTCAGGGAATGCACAACACTGGCGAAATCAGGAGCAGCTGCAATAGAAAGAACTCCGTTGCTCACAGTGTAAATAGGCCCCGCCGGTCCCTCTTCTGTGCCATAGATAACGGCTGCTGTTTCCGTTTGTGGGAACCAGAGGCCTGTTCGCTCTTGAATACGATCCTCTCCACGATAGACAACTCGAACCTTCTGTCCTGATTGGCTGTGTTCTAAAGAAGATTCCACTTCCTCAGGTGAGAGCTCAAAGCCCGCGGAGTGCAGATTCTGCTCTCTTTGCAGCTCCATCTCAGCGACTTTCTGCTCCTCTCCTCTATCCGTTTGGACATACAGCTCGAGGCTTCCATTAAGCGAAGTCATTTTTCGTTCGATTAACTCCGCATGAAGCGCCCCCGCCGCAAACGGATTTCCACCGCCGAGTGTTAGTTCAAGATGATCATCCAACACTGGTGTGATCGGATCCACCTGCTTCCGTGCAAAGGTACGGAAATCCGACCACTTCAGGAAGGTGTTTAAAGCGAACACCAGTGTCTTTGTCCGTACGACATCTCCAGCAGAGATTTGACCAAGATTATGCTCCAGACCAAGTGGATACTCCGGACGAAGCAGCTTCAGCGAAGGATCCCAGCAAACGCCGCATGTGACATTTTCTTCCTTGCTAAACAACCAATTTTCCGTAATTTGAGCGCTGTCCCAATTACCCGGATCACCCGAATAAGAATCGCCCATGTCTACGTAATGACCCTGATAAGGCAGGATGAGCCGTTTGCCAAAAAATCCGAAATTGGTTAGCAGATACATATCCTCTTCCAACGTTTGGTTACTAGTATTGCGTACCTCGCTATAAAACTCAGCGATTCCGTTTGCAAAGAGCTTAGCCACTCTTTTTATCTCCAGACCCGGGAATTCATCCGATTCATAAAGGGTCTCTAAAACTTGGCCCTCTCCTTCGGAATAGATCTTCACTTCTTTAGCCTGTTTCTTCGAGAATTCTTCGGCGAATGGTTTACCTAACTTCGGATGGGTCAGCCAGAAATTATGGCTCGAGCCGGGATATTCAATCCACATCCCATTGTCGTTATTATTAAGATGTACGGAGTAGGCGCCGTTTACAGCCACCCACTGATCCCCGTTTTCCCCACCAAAGCGGCCATGTTTTCCTTTCATTAGCACAGATAATTTGCTGATGAAGGACACTGCCTTCTCTCCAGCCGGAACGGCCGTTACCTCAATATCCCGTGAATAAAGGCCATATGAATTTAGGGTAAAGGGCACCCGGATGGAAGCCTTACCTTTAGCTGGAACCGAGAAGCTTACTGCCCGATCCGCCCACGTCAAAAATTCTTCCTCTGGCAAATCAAAAGAAAATTCCGCTTCCGCTGCAAAATTATTCTCAACATTCAAATATAGCTCAGCGGGAAGACCGGGATACAGCTCACGTGTTGGCAACTCCATCAGCATTTTCAGCGGGAATTTAGGAGCAACACCTATACGGAACTCAGCGCGCTTGCCACCGATGATCCATTTGCTCATAACCACGGGGTGAGTCTTCTTGTCGTTTTGCTCTTCACGAATCGGATCAAGCTCGAACTCACCTTCTACGATAACTGTTTCTCCTGGCGCGAGTGTTGGTGCAGCAGACAAGGCAAAACGAATATTTTTGTCATTTTGTCCTTTGATCTCAATAGCCAGATCAGACGCCGAACGATTCTTGATGTGATAGCGAATCTTGTAGGTGGAACCGAATACAAGATCGTGATCGTCAATCTCCGTGGAGATTTCATAGTCAGGTGTATCAAGAGCCGTCAGGCCGCGACCGGTCTTCTCGAATTCTGCGCGTAAGGAGAGTTCTCCCTTTTGCCAAGTGTAATCGAAGAAATCAAAACCACGCTCCCGGCGACCGTCCGGCTGAATCGGCAGTTCACGGGTGCTATCTGCATACCAATCCAGCTGCTCAAAATAAGGAGCGAGTGCTTCCGTTTGCAGAACCGTCGGAATGAAGTTCATCAGATGGACGTAATCCTCATTTTTTTCCCAAAAGAATCCACATTTCTTATACATCGGTACGGCCTTCGTATTGCCTGCCCAAGTAAACAGATCAAGTCGCGGCCAGCCCGCTTCAACTGTTCGGCGAACAGCGTTCAAAATCAGGTTACGCCCTACCTTGTATCCGTGATAATCAGGTCGTACATTCAACAGCGGAACATACAAAGCCCCTTCGTCTTGACGGTAATGAGCAAAACTGCAGAAGCCGACCACTTCCTCACCATCAACGGCGAGAAACACATTCAGATTGGACGAAATTTCCATCTCGCGGCGCACGGTATCCTCTGTTCTCTGATTGGTGCCTCCTCCCCAGCTTTCGTTGCTACGGTTCCACATTTCTGCGACCGCCTTAGCGTAAGAAGGATCATATTCGATAATGCGGATTTGTTCCGCTGTAGTCTTTACAGTCATGCTCTCATCTCCTTATTCCTCAAATATGAGTATGTATTCGCAAAAAGTTATTCTAGATAACATCTCTACAACTTTATTCAAATAACTCCTACGAGTTCTTATTATACTATTAATTGGAAGGCAGTTACGAGGTAAAAAACTTGATAAAAAATTCTTTCTGCTCCATCAAAATTTCATTTGTCTGATTATTTATTTTATGCATACAAAAAGACGAAACGCATAGTTGTTGATGTAATACGTTTCGTCTTTTCATAAGGTTTCTAATAGTTTAAATCACTTGTGAGAATCGCCTGTTACGTAATCTATTAGTTTTCGCGCAAATGCACTAGCAATCCATCAGCTCCAGTCACCAACATGTCAGTGCCTGTCCAAAGCATTTCATTAAAATTATAGAATTCATTATGCTCATAAAAGTTCCAACTCTTTAAATCCTTCGAGACTCCGATTCTGTTGCTGCTTATGAAACGGTAATCTTTTCCGGTCCAAACCAATCTACTAGCGTTACTGCTGGCGGCATGGGTTTCTATATATTGATCATATTGTCCCTTTACTGATGTCCATTGCAGACCATTAGCTGAGCTATAAATATGATCCGATACAATGATGAATTTATCCTTCGCCCATTGTACATTCAAGAAAGTGTAAGCTTCTTCATAGTCGTTCTGCTGTTGCTTCCAATTAGGGAGATCATTCCCCAGCGTAAAGGTCTGCAGATTCCATTTGGTTAAATTAGTACTCTGTAAAACGATGGCTTTACTGCCATTAGTTCCGACTACAACAGTGGTTCCGTTATGAGTAGCAATGTCCGTCAGCTTACCAGACCAGTTGTAGATTTTTTTCCAGGTTGTTCCGTTCTCTGAAGAGTAAATCATCGACTTCTTATCATTGCCTTTAGCATGCCCGATAGCTACATACTGTTTGCCAGTCCAAATCACGTGTTTCATTTCGGCATCCAGAGGCTTATTGTTTCTGTTCCAAGCAATACCATCTTTGGATGTCCAGGCATATTGCAATCCTACCGCTACAAAAACGTTACCATTCCAAGCCACGGAGGTCAGACCGTTTACTGTAGTATCCTCCCTGTTACCCAGCAGCATCTGCTGCCAATTCTTTCCGTCCTTACTCGTTGCAACAGTTGGAACTGCATACGTATAAAGTGAGCCAACGGCGACATATGTTCCATTTCCTTTTACAACTTGACTGTAGGAAGCATCAGGCTTCGCACTCTGCTTCAAATCCCACTTTAAACCGTCTTTGGATACGGCCAGACGGGTACCTGAATAACCAACAAAACCTTTCCCGGTATAGGTCACCATCATCCCCAAAGGCATATTAGGAATTTTCTGCTGCTGCCATTTCACTTTATCGGTAGATACAAATACTATACCCTCTTCGCGAAATCGAGTAGCGTAGATTAGGTATTGCTTGCCATTCCAGAATATTTTGCTGCGGCTGTACAGACCGGAGAACATCTCTGAAGTTCTGACAAGCTTGAAATTAATTCCATCCTTAGTACTGAGGTTATTGCCTTCGGTATCATAAAATACTAGCGTGCCATCTGACTGAAGCTCATCAAAAGTCAACCAATAATTACGAATCGGTTTTCCATTTATTGTTGCTTTATATTTCAGATTGTTATTTACTTTACCAGACTGTTGAGTCCACTGGCTTAAATTATCAGATGTATACACAATAAGCTCAACATTTCGTTTATCGCTCAGGATATAAAGGAATTGATTACGAGTACTAGCGGAGCCATAGTACGCATATCCCCCGTAAGTCATCATATAACGTTTACCATTCCAGTAAATCTGATCGAGACGTTCACCAACCGTGCCTTGCAAGTTCCACATGCTTCCGTCCGTGGAAGTGTAAACTTCCGTCTTCATGGTTTGATCCGGATAAGACAACAGAATGAATTGATTATTCTGCCAAGTGATCGTGTAAGCTTTCAATACCGATGACTGTAGTTCAACTGCTGTTTCGATCCACTTTTCTCCATCCAGAGAATAATACAGATGAGGTAAGCTTAAATTCTGATCACTTAAAAAGAAGCGATCATGTTGATAAGTGATACTTATTTTGCTTGAATTGATCGGTAAAGGCTTTGTACTCCAGGTTGCACCCCAATCTTTTGATACAAGGAATCCCGTCAACTTAGGAATAATAACCAGGCCCTTACCATTGCTGGCAGCTTGCCCTAGCTCGTTTCCCTTAACACCATCATAAGTAAATGTGAACTGCTTCTCTGCGTCCACTGTTAACGCGGAAAAGGCAACTTTTTCCGGAGTAGCAATAGTCTTTTGATCTGACCCGGTACCAGACTGCTGCTTGGAGTTATCTCCCCAAGTTACTGCACTTCCATCCGCCAGAAGCGCAAAAGAATGAGCCGCCATACATCCGTTGCTCAATCCAACGGCATTGTTCAGATTTGAAACCTTGACCGGTTCCACAGAATACTTGGTGGTCCCATCTCCCAGTTGGTTTCGATCGTTGAAACCCCAGGCCCAGACTGTCCTATCCTCTTTCAGAACGGTGTAAAAGTTCTCTCCAGAAGTAATATCCTGAATGCTCTCTAATCCTTCAATCCGTTCAACTGCCCCTTCTTCTCCCTGCAGAAGCTTGAGATTGATTACACCTGTGTTTGAACTTGAAGTATAAATGGTTGAGACACCCCAACCCCATACCTGTCCATCCTCTGACAAGGCATAATTGGGCTGGTTCGTTTGCCCATCAATAATCTTCTTGATACCAGAAAGACCTTCAACCTGGATAGGAACCGATGATTTATTGCCGATACTCCACACTGTTCCGTCGTTTTTAATAGCGTATGTATCAAAGAATGCCTTAAAGTCAGCATTTGAAAGCTCAGGTCTTTTTACCGCTGCTTTGCCGGGTTCAGAAGGCACATACATCCAGACGGTACCATCACTCTGTGTGGCATAGACATATGCCTTGGCATCGCTGATCTGTACGATCTGCTTAAGCCCCTTAATCTGACTAAATGATGCAGTATCTTTTGAATAGTTAAACCGTCCCCATACCGTACCGTCTTTTAGAAGTACCTGTAGAAATTGGTTACCACCTTGAATATCTTTAATCGGCTTATCTTTAAAGAAAGAAACTTCTTGAGGAGCTGCATTCCCTATCTCCCCAAAGCTATTATATTGACCCCAAGCCCACAGATTCCCTTGGATATCTAAAGCATAGGATTGAAGATTGCTGGCAACAATCTTTTGCACTTTCACACCGGTATTAGCCCCCTGATTCCCTACTTCTAAGGCTTTAGCAGAAGGAACTGCGGTAATAAACGTTCCGGTAATTAGCAGTAGTATTAAAACTATCAATGTTATATTCCTTGGGACTACTCTCTTAAATAAATTCATAGTATGTTCTCTAAACTCCTTCGCATCCTTAATTAACCAATGTTTCTTCCTAATCTCTGAACATGGGACCTCTTGCAGTATTAAACTTCACCACTCTCCTTCAGGAATATTATACTATCATTTCCATAAAACACTTATTTAAAAAAAGGAGGTTTTGTAAAACTATTGAGTAACGAAAATAAGACCATGCCTTCTGTATTAGCTAATTTATTTTGCGTAGTATAATAAAAAGCTGTCGAGTCTCCCTCGACAGCTTCGAATCTACTCTAGGAGCAGCCATTCTATTTAACAACTTTCCACACGATCTGCTGATCTATTTTTCAAATTCGCGATACCTACAATGCCAATCAACAGCACGCAGAAAGAATAAGGAAGTGCCATATTAGCGGTGTATAAAGCTGTGCCTATAACTGGACCTATGAATGATCCGCCACCTTGTAGGGCCGCAATAAAGGAAGCAACGCTTCTTTGCTCATGGTCTTGAACCGCCATTGAAGCACCGGCACTGTAGCCAAGCAATGTAAAGCCGATGCCGATTCCCAAGAATGTAAAGTCCACATAAGCAAATCTGATAAACAATAACAAACCTAGCAGACCCAAAGCCACAAATAATAGCCCTACGAGCAGCACCTTTTTAGGATGCCATTTGAGATATTTGCTGATCACAATTTGTGAGAGCACCACCATTATTCCCGAGATAGCCAGACCCGTTCCAATTAACTGAGTGGCTTGCTGGGTACTGTATCCAAGGCTGTCTTGCACAAAAAATCCGATAGTAACCTGCACGATATTCAGCGCAAACGATAGCAAAAGTCCAATCCATAAATAGAGGCGTATCCGTCTGTCGTTGGGTGAAAGTGAAATCGCCTGCCGTTCAATCTCGATATTCTTTTCTTTAGGAATAAACACTAGAAACAAAATAGCTAAGGTGAATAATAATATCGCTGCGGCGTACATTGGCGAGGTGAGTCCCAGCGAAGCCATTCCTCCGCTCATTGCAGGTCCTACTACGAAGCCAAGTCCATTGGCTGCACCGAATAATGCCATTCCCTGAGTACGGGTCTCTTTTGTACTCCAGCCCATAACATAAGCCTGTGCTAATGCCGGAATACCTCCAAAGAAAAAGCCGGCGATTGCACGAAGGATAAAGAAACTCCAAAATAGGCTGGTTTTGCTCTCAGCATGTACTGCATAATCAGCCAGCAATGCAAAAATGACTAGTGTTGCCATATAGACGAACATAATCGAAGCGAGCAGCCATTTTCGGCTCATGAATGTTTGTTTTTCCCAGAAATACCCTCCGAGCAGCCAGCAAAGTCCCGCTACCGATACCAAACATCCTGATTGAAAATCACTAAGTCCCAAATTTCGGGCAAGCGGGCCAATAATCGGATTAAATGCGGCTATCGATATCATCCCTGTAAGTACGATAAGAAACATAATACTCAGTCTGTATTTCATGAAATCCCCTTCTCCTCTCAAGTAAACCAAAACAATATACGATTCATAATCGCTGTGTTCATCGTACTATGCCTGGAAGTCAGGCCTCTACCCGATGGCGGATTACTTTACTGGTTATCGGGATTATTAGTAGAACACAAAAAAACTGCTCCTAAGAGCAGTTTAAGTGATAACCTTTCAATCTACCGTCCCAATATTCTCCAAGTGCAATGAACTTTCGGAGCTAACGCCCGCTTCCGTACTCAGAGTAGTAAGTGCTTGTTTAAGATCCTCTTTATTCACATACACGTATGGACTCTTCCAAAGAGATTCCACATGTAAGGAATTGATATGATCTGGTTTGAGTTTAGGGAAGTTCAACAACCATTGCTGGAGATCTGCTTGTGGAATATCTGTCTTCACATTTTCACCGATGATGTCCAATACATTCCCCCATTGGGACACGCCTTGGAAATTCCCTAGCTTATCCAGAATCTGCTTAATTACTTGCTGCTGTCGATCATTGCGCTGAAAATCGGAGGATTCAGCCGTTCCTTGATTCGATTTGCGGTAACGCACAAAATCAAGCACATGTTTGCCATCCAGCTTCTGCAAGCCCTTCTTTAAGTCGATGTTCGTCCCGTCTGCCGAATCGATATATTTCATATCCATATCGACATCAATGGTTAGCCCGCCAAGCAAGTCCACCGTCTCCTTCAGCACATCAAAATTCACTACGACCATGTGATCAATTGGCAGACCTAGTAAATTGCTGAAAAACTCTTTTGTATTAGGGATAGCTTCAGTTTTATCTTTTATGTAATGGTATGCATAATAATAATTAGCTTTTCGAGAGGGCAACGATTTAGGTTTTAGTAACAAATCCCTCGGTATAGATAAGAAACTCGTCGACTTCGTGTCAGGATTGAAGCTGACAAGCATTAACACATCGGTATTCATTACCCCACCACCACCGTCCCGACTATCTACCCCGGCAAGCAGAAAAATCATAGGTTCAACCGATACCGTCTCCTTTTTTTCCTCTAGGGCAGCGGTTGGCTGGACGTTGATTGGAGCAGCCATGCGCTCTATCGCGTTATCCGTTTTTTTGTATAAATACCCTGCATATACTCCAATTCCGATAATCGTTGCGCCTAAGACAAGTCCAATGCTCGTCAGAATTTTACGAGTTGTTGTCCATTTGCGTTTGTTAGTCATAATTCCCTCCACTCAGTTCCAGTAGCTTTTTCAAACCGTGCTTTCATCCTTATGGACTTTCACACTTAGCACTATGCCAATCGCAATCATATTAGTAAGTAACGAGCTACCTCCATAACTAATAAACGGCAAGGATATCCCCGTTAGGGGCAGCAATCCAAGATGCATTCCAAGGTTAACAGAAACTTGAAAGATAATCATGGCGATAAATCCGGTGACAACATATGCTCCTGCACGATCCCTGCTTTCTAGTGCGATAAAGATCATTCGATAGACGAGCAATAAATAAAGCATCAGCAGCACAGATGAACCTATAAAACCGTATTTTGCACCGATGACCACATAGATCGAATCGGAATACGCGTAAGGAATATATCCTTTTCGCAAAAAAATACCTTCACTACCCGATAATCCACCGGAGCCAATGGCAATCATTGCGTTTTTGACATGCCATGATTTATCCGGATCACTCTGCGGGTCTAAAAAAGCCTGAATTCGTGACAATTGATGGGGCTCGACAATCTTGGATAATAAGTCGAAATTGGCATAGTAGAGCCATAGTATCGTGCCGATCGAAATAATCACCACACCGAGGATCAAAATCATATATAGAGCACGGATGTTACCAATCCAAAGCATACTAAGCAATATGCCAGCAAAAACGAGCGCTGTACCCAAATCGGGTTGATCCATGATCAAAATGAAAGGAATTAAAAAAATGAAACAAACCGGCACTAAATCTTGAAAAAAGCGAAGCTGCTGTCCTTCTCGTTTACCCAATAGATGAGCAATGAGCAATACCGTACATATTTTAGCCAGCTCGGAGGGCTGGAGCTGAAAGCTCCCAATACTTAACCAACGCACGGCACCATTGAGGTTTTCCCCAACCAGCTTAACTAGCACAAGCAGACCAATACCCACGCTATAAAAGAGATACGCTAACCAGCCTAATAGAATCTTATAATCTACCAATGCGATGAATAACATGGGTATGCAAAATAAAGCAAATAAATACAATGAACTGATGTAAAGTCCGTCTAACCGTGTATCCGTAGTCGCTCCATAAATAGCAACAGTACCAATACCAACTAGGCCTGTTACGAGAAAAAGTACGGATCTGTCCAGCTTTGCAATTTTGGTGGAGATAAACATGAAACAACCTCTATTTAATTTCTGTATTTTTCTTGTTGTAAAATGAGCATCATAAATAATCCGCCTGTGCACAAATACATCTTGCTTCAAGATGAAGCTGAAGTGCAGCGGATTATAAAGTGGAATGATTATCTCAGATCAAATTTGTCCTGATACGCCTTCTTCGATAACAGCTTTAATTTATCTTCACTCAGCGTGTAAATATCCAGTCCGTTCCCTGCCTCGCCCAATGACCAGCCCAGTGCGAGTTCGTTATGGCCATCATCATCGACATCATAGAATCCGGCATAATCCAGGCCATACCCAAACCCCTCAACCTCCGAAATCTTTTGCCACGCTTCATTTTCCTGCCTAAGCAGCATCGCTTTTATAGAAGAACCTTTGTTTTTGCTGTACTCATATACAACTACAGCTTCGTCAATACCGTCTCCATCCATATCCCCAAAGGAGATAGCATGATCCTCTTGTCCTTCCAACGGAGTTATCAATTGAGCTTTGTCGGGAAGCCATTTGATAAATTCCTGACTCGTTTTGTCTCGCTGCAGGCTTGCTTCTGATGATGGAGGCTTAATCAGCTCTCCTGGTGTTGCCGGCACTCCGCATCCTCCGAGCAAAATTAACGTTGTTAACATAGCACCTATTTTTATGAATTTGCTCGGCATTTGGATCATCGACTCCTCGCTTGTCCGCATATATAGTATTTTATCTGTGAAAGAGATGAAAGTGGTTATGAAATAGTTAAATTTGAGCTCTATTTATATCGGCAAGTCAAATTGGACAATCGTCCCCTTGCCTAAAGTACTGCTTATTCGTAGTTCCCCATGATGCAATGTAATGATCTGTTCCGAGATAGACAGACCCAAACCGCTGCCTGACGCCTGTTGGTCCGCTTTGTAGAATTTTCGCCGCACATTCTCTAAATCCGCTTCTGCGATGCCTGACCCAGTATCCTCAACTGTAATTACAACTTTCCCTGGAACCGTATGGGCAGTAATAAGAATTCGACCTGAGGAACTAGTGAATTTGAGCGAATTATCAATGAGATTAATCATGACTTGCTTCACACGATTCTCGTCAGCTTGAATGACAGGCAAATTCTCTTCTATTTTCACTTCGAGCAAGATGCCTTGTCGGGTTGCTCTAGGGGTGAGTTGTCTGCCAATATGCTGCAACAGCCCTGTTAGATCCACAGTTGTAAGGTGAATTGCGATTCTTCCGTTATCCAATTTGGAGAAATCCAATAATTCATCCACCATATGAGTTAACCTGTCACTTTCAGATTCAATGATATCTAGCCCATCATGAAACAGCGCCTTGTTACTCTTCCCACCCGCCTTCAAGGTGATTACCCAGCCTTTGATCGAGGTCAATGGCGTACGCAGTTCATGGGATACGGATGCGATAAAATCATTCTTAAGCTGTTCACTGTTCGATATTCGACTGGCCATCATATTCAATGTATCTGCCAAGGAACCAAGCTCGTCTTGATAACGCTTTTGTACTCTTATGCTGAAATCTCCTTCGGACATTTGATCTGCCGCCTGTTTCAGATCTTTAATGGATCTGGTTATGGTCCAAGATAGTAATAATCCAAGCAAGGTGACAATACCAATCACGAGCAAACCTACCCCGATCAGCAAAACCGCAATTTGATTAACTGTATGTATCGTTTCCGTTAAGGAGGTAATAAACCTTACTTCTCCAACGATGTTTCCTTTGGCTTGTAAAGGATAGGACACCGTAAAAATAGCTTCCTCGGTTACGGGGTCCTCACCCTTCCAACTGTTAGGCTGCCCTTTTATGGCTGCTTGTACATCCATGTTATCTGTCATCGCAAAATCGCCTTGGATTCCGTTCGAATCCTGCAAAAGCCGACCTTCAGCATTAATAATCTGTACCTGTGCATCGGAATGACTGGCAAAGCCCTTTAACAACCGATCCGATTGTGCCTCTAAATCCTCGTCGCTAAAATATTGCTGATAAAAAGAAGCCGACAGTTCCGCCTGATTCATCAGGGTTTGCTCTATATTATGAAAATAATAATAACGTACAGATAAATTAAGGATAATCTCAAGAATGAGCACCGTAAGACAGATCACTACAAAATAGCTTCCTACTAATCTTTTCTGAATACCCATTCTTCAACCATCCTTTCTAAAGCGGTATCCGAGCCCCCATACAGTCTCAATCCAATGCGGGTTAGAGGCGTCCTCTTCAATCTTCTCTCTTAGCTTACGCACGTGAACATCTACTGTCTTCGGATCGCCAATATAATCCTCACCCCAGACCAGGTTCATTAATTCATTCCTAGATAGTGCTGTATCCGGATGCTCTAGAAAGGTCTTCAGCAACTGGAACTCCTTCGGGGTTAATTCAATAATGTCATCGTGTTTAAACATCTTGTTCGAGTTCAGATCCAGGCGAATCGGTCCGGCTTGAAGGATAGTTCTTTGCGGTTTTAGAGCTGTTTCTGTACGGCGCAATATCGCTTTAATCCGTGCCACCAGTTCTAATGGATTAAAAGGTTTCACAATGTAATCGTCGGCACCCATTTCAAGGCCATTGATTTTATCCAGATCTTGTCCTCGTGCTGTTAAAAAAATGATGATGACCCCAGGGTCCTGCTCTCTTACCTTCCGGCAAATCTCAAACCCATTCAAATCCGGCAGCATGATGTCCAGAACAATAACGTCTGACCGGTTCGCCTCAAAGCTCTGCAATGCTTCTTCTCCACAAGCAGCTTCACTAACCATAAACCCATTATTCGTTAAATTTATAGCTATAAACCGTCTAATATTATCGTCATCTTCCACAATAAGAACTTGATTTCGCTCTACAGTATTCATGCTCTTCACCCCTATAAACCAGTATTCAAACAAGCAAAAAAAACAAAAAAACTCTCCCGGTAAAGAGAGAGTCTTGTCTCAGATCCCTGTAATTAAATCACAAGTGGATATTACTCTATATCGCTATGCTTGTCAAAAATCTAATCCAAATACACAGCCTTACCCGTTTGTGCAGATTCATAAATCGCTTCTAATATTTGCGAAACAACATATGCCTGTTCAGGTGTTACAACCGGGTCTTTATCCTGTTCAATAGCTTCGATCCACTTTCTTAATTCGATGTCAGGTGCACTCTCTGCTTTTCCTTCATAGTAAGCAACGCCGCCTGCCCCAAGCTCAATTTTATTGGTGTACAGCTTGCTGAATTTCTCTCCATTAATTCTAAGTCCGTCCTTCATATCAGCGCCTGCTTCAGTCCCGCTCAAGCTGCATTTCGCTTCATGCACATCCAGAGAATTGAGTGCCCAGCTCGCTTCCAGCATAATTGTGGCGCCATTCTCCATTACGACCATCCCAAACGCTGAGTCCTCCACGGTGAACTTTTTAGGGTCCCAAGGTCCCCAAGCGTTGGCGGCCTCTTCTTTTTGCGAGAGTTCATGATATTTGGTGCCCAGCACGACTTTCGGTTTATAGTTATCCATCATCCACAGCGTTAGATCCAGCGCATGGGTTCCGATATCGATCAGTGGCCCTCCACCTTGCTTCTCTTCATCGAGAAATACGCCCCATGTCGGTACCGCTCTCCGTCTGATGGCATGTGCTTTTGCAAAATAGATATGACCAAGCTCCCCGGACTCACATGCTTTTTTCAAATATAAGCTGTCTTCTCTGTAGCGGTTGTCATATCCAATGGTTAACTTCTTGCCTGTACGTTTCGCCGCTTCCACCATTCGTTTGGCATCTGCTGCCGTTTTAGCCATTGGTTTTTCGCACATGACATGTTTTCCTGCTTCAAGGGCTGCAATTGAGATCTCTGCATGAGCGTCATTCGGCGTTAGCACGTGAATAATATCAATAGAATGATCTTTCAACAATTCAGTATATTCTGTATAGACTACAGCTTCAGAACTTCCGTATTTCTCCGCCGCTTCTTCCGCACGTTCTTTAATAATGTCACAGAAGGCAACGATCTCAACCTTACTTTGTCTGCTCAAACTTGGTAGATGCTTCCCGTTCGCAATTCCACCACACCCAATAATTCCTACGCGAAAAACTTTACTCATTTCATTCACCCTCACTTCTAATTAGTTTGTTTTGTATTTCGATAAGTTGCTGGAGTCATGCCTAAACGCTTGCGAAATACGATATGCAAATACGTTGCATTCGTAAATCCTTCGGATTGAGCGATTTGTTCGATCGGATAATTGCTTTCTTCAAGCTTACGGCAGACCGCTTTCAACCGGATATCCTCAAGCGCCCTACTGAAAGATTGTTCGGCGTTAACTTGTTTAAACACTCGCTGCAGCTGCCTTGAACTAATATTCAGCTTTTCAGCAACATTCTCCAAGGTAACGGCTCCTGAATAATTAGCTTCCATATATTGAATGGCATATTGGTACCGATAAGTTGACATATCTCTAACAGGCGCTTCTGTTCGAATTCCACCAGCATCATACGCTCTTACTGCCTTTAATAAAATGCTAATTACGAGATGTTTAATGGAAGTATAATATCCCGTTAATTTACCTTCACAAGCTTCATAGGCTTCAAGAAAACATTTCATAGCGCTGTGATAATCTTGTGCTGGAACTAGCGGTAACTGCTTTAGCTTCTGAACACAGGTCTCAGCCTCCGCAACCTCCCAAGGATCTACGTCCTCTCTGATCTTCTCTTTGATGTCCACATGTAGACACAGTTCTTCCATGGATTCTTCTGGATCCGCCTCTTGGCGATGCATGACACCCGGTCCGGTTAAATAGAGCATTCCCTCCGACAAAGGATATTGCAGATCGCCAAGAATAACTTCTCCCTTTCCTCGTGGAATAAAATGAAACTCGAACTCAGAATGATTATGGAAATCTATGACTCTTCCCGGCGGAAAAGAGATCAAATGAAATCTAAGAACTGTAATCTCGTAATGTCCCCATTGGATTGAAATATCCAATCTCTCGAGCATATCATGTTTCTCAAACATCATCTCATAGGGAAAGTTACTCAATATAACATCCTCCTGACAGGTGGAGACCGGTTAAGCGTCTAGATCTGCTAACCGAACCATACGAGCTTCTTTAGCAGAACGATTCGCCGCTTCCATTAATCTCGTAAGGTCCACAGCAATTTGAACATTCTCGGTGGCGAAAGTATCCTTTTGGATATGATTAACCCACTGATGGAATGCGCTTTCACGATTAGCATGTAGCGCTACTTCTTTCCATCCTTCCTCTTTGTCAGCGGATTTGTTACTTCTAAGGAGAAGCTTATCCTCTGGTGTTCCGTAAAGAAGAGTTCCTTCGGTTCCATGTACCTCGATGGTAAACGGCGAATGACTATTCACGAAACCAGCCTCGACCACACCAATTGCTCCTGAATTCGTAAATAATGTTACCACTGCATTATCTTCTACTTCCTTGCCCGTGACATAACCAAAATTAGCACTTACACCGGTCACCTCTTGACCTAAGAAAAGCTTCGTCAAATACATAGGATGACAGCCCAGATCAATCAAAGCTCCGCCACCACATTGTTCCAAGCTATAGAAATGATCGGGAAGCCAGTTTTCTGTAGCCCCATTATGGGATAAGCGTACTCTAACGTAGGTGATCTCTCCGAGCAGTTCTTGACTTAGAACTTCTTGAATCGTTAACGCGTATCCATCATTTAGACGTGGCAAGGATACGGTCAGCTTCACCTCGTTCTCTTCCACTGCGCTTATGATCTCTTCAACTTCTTTATGTGTAGGGGCAATTACTTTTTCCGTAAAAATATGTTTGCCCGCTTTAGCCGCAGCAACAATTACATCTCTATGCACATTGGTAGGCGCATCCACTATGACAGCATCTATATCCTCTTGCGCAAGCAGGTCCTCCAGTGAATCGAAAAAAGGAACATTTAAGCTTTCGGCAGCTTTTTTCCCACGCTCTGCATCTTCATCCCAAACCGCAGCCAATACAGTATCCTCATGTTCTTGAGCTTGCTTCGTATAGTCCCAAGCATGTACATGCCAATAGCTAATCTTACCAATTTTTATCGTCATTTGCTTGTGCCTCCTGTATATATGTTATTCTGACATCTACTAATAAAATATCACATAACAAAGCCCTTTATTAGTAGGGAAATGCGACATTTAATATATAATATTACGACACAAAAGTAATTAAGTTATAAATGAGCAAAAAGGACCACCCCATTCGGGCAGCCCTGTCTGCATGCAAGTTCATCAGCTATTTTATTCCTCTTCCTCCACAACGCCTAGCGCACGGTTCTTCTCTTTGAAACGGTCGTTATGGGACGAGACGTAGGCCATGTAAGGGGCTTCCGGTTCCATGTACTTCTTCGCACTATTTAACGCTAAAATACCGCTGGTGAAAGTACCCGCAATCAGCTCCACCTTGCTCGGATAAGTAACGAAATCACCCGCCGCGTAGATACCCGGAATGTTGGTAACCATTTGGTCGTCTACCTGCATGTTCCATTCATTCATATTAAGCCCCCAATTACGGATCGAACCGTAATCGCACCTCATCCCGTGACTGACGACCACCGCATCGACCTCAAGCTTCTGTTGCTCGCCTGTAACAGTATGAGCTACGGTGACAGTGTCTATAGTTGTACCATCCTGGCTATGAAGCGCTTCTACCGTAAAGGGGGTAAGGATCGTCACGGAAGACTGTTTCATTTGGCTTACAGTCCTTTCGTGTCCTCCGAATTCACCGCGTCGATGGACTATCGTCACGCTGGCCGCAATCGGTTCCAGCTCAACAGCCCAATCCACCGCGGCATCACCGCCGCCAGAGATCAATACCCGCTTGCCGCGAAAGCCGTCCAGCTGCTGCACCGTATAATGCAGATTGGTCACTTCGAAACGATCTGCTCCCTCGATCTCCAGCTTTGCCGGCTTGCGAGCGCCATAACCGATGGCCAGAATAACCGTCCGAGTGAGATGCTGCTCACCAGCATCTGTCGTCAGCAGAAAATTCCCATCCTCCTGCCGCTCACAATGCTGGATACGCTGGCCGAGCACAATCATCGGCTCAAAGGTTTGTGCTTGCTGAACCAACTGGTCGATCAGCTTTTCCCCGCGGACAGGGGTGATCCCTCCAACATCCCAAATCATTTTCTCCGGGTAGGTCAGTATGCGTCCACCCAATTCGTCCTGAGTTTCTATGAGCTTGGTTTTCAGTTCTCTCATGCCACTGTAAAAGGCCGTGTACAATCCCGTAGGGCCGCCGCCAATAATCGTAACATCGAATAATTCCAGAGAATGGCTCATGACTGCTCTCCCAACATAACTGGAAGCTGCTTAATTAGCGCTTCTCTCGCGAGCGGATCTGTTGTAATGCCCAGCCCCCCGTTTACAAAATAAACTTTCCCCGCTTTTACGGCCGGCAAATCTCTCCAGATCGGCTCGTTGATCATTCGCTTAACCTCATCAAGCTCAGGACCGTCAAAATAAACAATAAAGATTCGGTCTCCTGCTATATTCGGAAGCACTTCAGCAGATATGTCCGAGTATCCGTAGTTCTCTGGATCATCAATCAGCTCTTGGATACCTGCTGTCGGTTTGAATCCTTTCTCATGATAGACAAACGTTGGCAAATAGCTGGTCGTATACACGCTAAGTCTATTTTGACCTAGCATATATTGAAAGACAGAAGCCGTCTCACCGCTCTGAATGGTGCCCTTCTGCAGCAGAGAATCCCACATTTCATTAATGTCAGCCTCATGCTTCGCTAGAAATTCATCCGCCTCTTTCTCAAAGCCTAGCCAATCGCCAATCCTCTTCACACGTACAGGCATTGGATCCCACTCATTCGTCTGAATAACTGGCGCAACTTTTCTCATAACTTCAAGCTGCTGCGCATCCGTCATCGAGGTAATAATTAGATCAGGCTCCAGCTCAATCAACTTCTCCGGGCTCGGCGGCCAGCCCACATCGGCAACGTCTTTCACTTCATCCCTGTACACGGCATATTGAAGCCCATCCTGAATCAGTCCAATAGGTTGAACGCCAAATAGCAAAATATCCCCGACTGTGTTATCTGTATAAATAATCCGCTTGGGCGAACTTGGAATCTCCACCTGTTTATCGTAAGCATCCATCACAAACTTGGTTGCTGATATATTTTCTTGTCCGCTTCCTTGGTTAGTTGCAGCCGCCCTTGTATTTGTCGATTTTGCTTCGCTGCCTCCGCCGTTGCTGCCACACGCACTTAATGCCATTGCGATACAAAGTACAGTTAGACCTTTCCGTATATTCTTGCTTTGAATTACCATCATTGTCTCCGCCCATCTCTCTGTTTTATTGATAATCATTATCAACTATAGCCAGTATAGTTTTTGCCCTTAACTCCGACAAGGATAGGATGGGACGTTATTTTATACTATTGGGCTGCTTAATAACTAGAAGGAATCGATTGATATCTATGTAGCTTTGCTGTATGATTCCTTTAATTGATAACGATTCTCAACTAAGCTTGGAGGTTTTCACTTGGACAGGAACGGTTTAGAGGTTACAAAGCCGGTACATACCCTTTATTTTGAATTGCACCATTTACAACATGTTGTTACTTCCCCATCAAGTGGAATCCCCCCGCAACCGTTGACCTCATATACCTTGTTAGTCACAGAGGAAGGTGAGGGTACGCTAGGGTGGAATGATGAAGAGTATACGTTAAAGGCCGGAAGCTGCTGGCTATTTAATCCTGGATCGATTATCGACATGAGCATATTTCACGGTCAGGGCAGCTTGTTTTGGTTGCTCAACTTTTCTATCCTAGGCAACACAGCCAGACCCGTCGCAACCTATTTGCAAGTCGGTGAATGCCGTATTTCCTCTACTAAAGTTCCGCTGCGCATCGTCAGGGAAATCAGCAAATATCAGAATGATAAGTCTGCTGCACGGCAAATGGACAATCACACGAGATTCCAAAAGTTGATGCGAATCATGATAGAGAGCACGGAAGATCAGCCTGCTTCCGAAACAACACGTCAATCTGTACTAGCTATTATTGAACAGCTCAAAGAGCACTTTACCGAGGAGATATCCGTAGAGGAGCTTGCTGCGCGAGCCCAAATCAGCAAACGCAGATTCACCCACTGGTTTAAGCAAATTACTGGAAAACATGTTTTGGAGTACATCACGGCATTGCGGATGGAATCAGCAAAACAGCTCTTATTAAAAGGCGAGCGCCTGCAAGAGATCTCCGTCAAGGTTGGCTATCGGGATGAATTTTATTTTAACCGCCGCTTTAAGCAGACGGAGGGCCTAACTCCCGGACAATTTGTCCGCAACTATGAGAACAAACCAGCTCATATTTGTGCACTAACCTGCCTTGGGCATTTACTCGCACTTGGCATCCGGCCCATCGCAGCCGCAAAGAATTTAACCAACAGACCCTACTTGCGAAACCTTAGTCTGGATATTCACCGTATAAACAATATTCCTTATCAACTGGAAGAGATCGCCGAGTTAAATCCGGAATATATACTTGTATCAAACGAACAGGAATGTGAAGAGCTGTCATCCGTTGCCTCTACGATGATCTTCTCCCAAAACGACCATAAACCAATGACTTTACTGGCAATGCTTGGCGAAGCTTTTAATAAACAGAGGATCGCGCAGCAGCTAATTTTGCAATATGAACAGAAAGCTGAGCGTCACAGAACCGAATTACGAGGATTCATATCCAAAGAAGAAACGGTTTCTGTTATCGAAATACGCACCGATTCCATTTATGTGTTTGGCAACTTCTGGTGTCGTGGAGCTTATAATTTATATGATGGCCTGGGCATGACAGCCCCTCCCATTATTGAGCAAGAGATGCTAAACCGTGAGGCTTATCGCCTGATTACTGAGGAGCAACTTTCGCTATACGCAGGCGACCGATTATTTGTGAGCATTCTTGATCCGGTTCGATTCAGAACGCTGGAGAAGACATTCATCTGGAAGCAGTTAAAGGCTGTACAAAATAATCGTGTTTATTCCATAGACCCAGAGCATTTCGCTGTCAGCGACCCCATCTCCATGTACAGCCAAATGGACGTGCAGATGAAGCTACTGCTTGCTCGCTAGTTTGAAAGCAATCTGGCTAAAGATTCTCTTTACTCTATCAAACGAAACCAAGATCACGCTTAAAAAAGCCAGCTATCATAGCTGGCCAAATCATAAAAGCAGCATTTGCTGGCATCATAACTACCATTCTCTTGCCAGCAGCTGTTTCGGGAATGATGCAAGGAAGGCACTTTGTCTTTTTTATTTCACAATTTACTGGAAGCGAATTTACTCATTGAAGGCTTATAGGTTAAACATTTCTTACAAGTCTCTTTTTCTAAATGATCACTCACATTACACAGCCAAACCATATGATCGGAGTCGGGACCCCAATAATCTTTTATTACCTTATAAGGCTCCCCAAATTTACGCTGCCACTTGATTTGTGCGCGTTTATAGCCACTGTCCAAACAAAATTGCTCGATCCCATGTTCGTGTAGAAATATCATCATTTGCTTAATTAATGCCGAACCAATCCCTTTTCCCTGATAGCTTGGCAACACGTATAAACTACCCAATTCTCCCAAATGATCCAACTGATGTTCTGCACAGATTTGAATAGTCTCACCACATGGACCATAGGAAATTGTACCCACAACCTTCCCATTGATTTTAGCGATAAAAAAATAAGTATCCGTGTTTGCCTGTTTCAGTGAAGATAGCGCCTTTTGCTTTTTATGATCGGTTTCACTTTGTATGTCCTCTTGTAAGTGACCTAATCCCTCTTTGTTAAAGGCATCTGATATTGATTTTTCAAAAACCCGGCATGTAGATACATAATCACCCTCAGTGAGTGTACTAATAGTTAGATGCTTCGTCTTATTCATTATGTTGATCTCCTCTGCAATAATGTACTATAAACAATCAAGGTAGGAGGTTTATATTCATAAGACAACTTTTACTGGAGGTCATCATGAATATAATTTCCTTTCTTCTCTATTGCATTGTAGTTACATGTTCACCTGGTCCTGCCAATATTGTTATTCTTTCTTCCGTGCAACATTCAGGGGCTAAGAAAACCATGCGGTATGTATACGGGGCTACGATGGCTTTTGGGCTATTGCTTATCCTTTCTACCTTAATGAATCGTGTTCTGGTAGAGATCATCCCAAATATTCTGATCATTATGCAAGTCATTGGGAGTATATATATGCTCTACCTAGCTTACAAAATCTATAAGATGGGATCAATGGAAGACAAGCCTAATCCAAATGCCAATTTTCGCTCGGGTTTACTTATGCAGCTTGTGAATCCTAAAGTGCTCTTATTTACTTTAACAGTCATTCCCAGCTATGTAATGCCATTCTATACTTCTTCTCTTACCTTATTTATGTTTGTTATAATTATAACTGTGATCGGATTTTTTGCTTTTACGACATGGGTTGTATTCGGGGCAATCTTCAGAGCATTTCTGCAAAATCATCAAAAAGTTCTAAATACTCTGATGGCATTATTTTTAGTATACTCTGCCATTATGATATCGGGAATCCTATAAGTCTTGGAGGTTAAGAGCGTGGAGAGTTTCAACTATAAAAAGTCGGTAGATATCCTAACATTGTCAGCTAGCATGAGTGATTTCACTTATAAAAAACATTGCCATGAAGAATACGCAATTGGTGTCACCTTACGTGGCATTCAGCAATATAACCTTGAGGGTAGCTTGCAATCCTCTCATAAAAATGGTGTAATGCTATTTAATCGAGAGCAAACGCATGACGGCAATTCATATGATAAAGCAGGTATTGATTATGTCATGCTATATATCAAGCCAACCTTGATACAAGAGATCCTAGGAAAAAAAGAACTCCGCTTCTCCTCTCCCATCCTATATGATGACAAATTGGCACAGTGCATATTAGCGCTAAGTCATGCCATCCAGAATGGTAAAGAGGAGTCCTTATGCAGTGAGCTGTTGTTAAACCTGGTTCATGTTGTATCTAATACTGAACTAGTTACAGAGCACAGGATTAATAATAAATTTGTCAAAAAAGCAAAGGAAATGATGTACTGCAGTTTAGAACATGTATTGAAACTAGATGATCTCTGTAAAGAGTTTGGACTTTCCAAATATCAATTTATCCGAGAGTTTAAGACACATACTGGAATATCACCTTATCAATTTTTCTTAAATTGCAAGGTAGAGCATGCCAAGCAGTCCATTGAGAAAACTAAGGATATTTATGCCGCTGTAGTAGAGTGTGGATTTGTGGATTTAACTCATTTGAACCGGCATTTTAAAAGCGTGTTTGGCATAACCGCACATGAATACAGGTTACAGCTGCATTGAGCAGAAGTAACCTGTATTCATCATGATTTATAAAATTTGACCATCTACCATTGTCCAGCACACTTTAAATTCATCATCCAAGAGGACCAGATCAGCATCAAAACCAGATGTTATTGTCCCCTTTTGTTGAAGTCCAAGAATATTGGCCGGCGTAGTTGAAGCCATCTTTACGGCGTCTAACAATGGAATCCCAGTTTCGACAGTATAACGTAAAGCTTCATTCATAGTCACTGTGCTTGAAGCTAGCGTTCCATCCTTCAGTCTCGCTACCCCCTCGGATACTGTAACATGATGGCCTCCGAACATATAATCCCCATCACCTAATCCCATAGCTTGCAGTGCATCTGTAATCAAGACCATTCCTTCTGGTCCTTTCAAGGTATGCATTAATCGAATAATTGCAGGGTGCAGATGAACGTTGTCCACAATCGCCTGAAGACTTACATGCTTCTCTTCAAAAGCAGCCACAATTACCCCTGGATCCCGATGATGGATAGGCCGCATGCCATTAAAACAATGCGTAACATGACTTGCCCCCGACGCAAAGGCTTGTTTAGCTTCTTCATATGTGGCATCCGAATGAGCGATGGCTATAACTACACCCTTTTCTTTCAAAAAGGAAATGAGCTCCATCCCTCCCGGCAGCTCCGGAGCAATTGTAACCATCTTAATGAGTGAACCCGCTTCTTCAAAAATCAGGTTCATTTCCTCTAAGTTGGGGTGGCGTAGATATTTTTCGTTCTGCATTCCTTTTCGCTTCGGATTCAAGTAAGGTCCTTCTAAATGAATACCTGCGATCTTTGCGCCCACTTCATGTCCAATCACACGCTTGACACTACGAATCATTTCTAAAAGATCTTCTAGCGTAGAACTCACTGATGTAGCCAAAAATGAGGTACAGCCAGATGAAGCACAAGCACTTGAGACCTCTTGAATACTCTTTTCCGTACCGTCCATCATATCGAAGCCATTGGCGCCATGAATATGAACATCTATCATCCCGGGTACTAACAAATGTCCACCACCATCGATCCGTTCATGTTGTCCCTCTGGAATCGAAAGATCCTCTGTATCTATCTTCATAATTTCCCCTTCAGAAATCCACACATTAGCGGCTGGGACAATACGATTCTGAAGCGCCACTTGTACATTTTGCAGAATATAAGACATAAATATCCTCCTCTGTTTCGTTATCAGTCTTGCTCTCGAGCCTCTTCAGTTTCTTCTGGACATTCAATCACTGTGATGTTCATCTGATCTAGAATTTCTCTGATCTCACTTGGGAGTTCCCGATCGGTAATTAGAATGTCAACGAACTCAAAGTCTAGACGGAAAAATGATTTGCCAATAAATTTAGTGTGATCAGCCACTAAGATGACTTGTTCTGATCTTCGGGCCATTTCTCTCTTCACCCGTACATCTTCTTCATATGGATAGTAGAGTCCATCAGCACGGATCGCGGATGCTCCAATAAAGGCTTTATCAGCACGGATTTCACTAAGTTTATCGATAATAGAAGGGCCATATAACAAGCGATTTTTCACATTCAAGTAACCACCAAGAACATAAATTTGCAGATCCTCCCGTTTGGACAAGATCCCTACATTATCAATCGAGTGCGTGACCACCGTAATATCCTTCGCGCTGATCTGTTCTGCTACAAACTGCACGGTGGTAGATACATCTAAAATCACAGTCTCATGATCTTGGATAAGCTGCGCCGCAGCCTTTCCTATCCTCTGTTTACTCTCAGATTCATCGATCAAACGATCCTGATAAGATAACAATTCTTTTTGTAACTCAGGTAACGATACCCCTCCATGCGTTCGGATCACAACACCTTCTTGTACTAATCTAACAATATCCCTACGTGCGGTATCTCTGGATACATCAAATTGCGTACAGATCTCTTGAACACTCATCGATTGGTGTTGTTTCAAATATTCGAGTATTTTTAACAATCTCTCCTCTTGAAACATCATGTATGCACCTCCTAAAGTCATCATAAGTTATTAATTAAGTATTTACAAGTATTATATATGTGATTATAAGTATTTATAAGTATTTTTACACAACTTATTTTCATTGATATTCGCAAAAAAAGACGTTAGCCAGATGAATGTACATCTGTTAACGTCCTTCAATTCATTTCATAGTGCGATTCCAACTCTTTTGAATCTTTCGAATAAAAACGATTTGCCCCACGTGATACGCGTTATGTGTTGTCACATTGCCCATTACTTCCCACCACTGACTGCCTTTGAATTCTTGAACATCGGCATCCAATTGTTCCTTTGTAATCAGTTCCTGCCAACGTAAAAGAACTTCTAAGAGTTGTTGCTGAAGCTCTTGGAACGTTACTCCTTTTGCAACGACAAAGGTATTATTGTTATCCACTGAAGGAACCGCATGGATACTCTTTTCTTTATACCTTGTTTGCCAAGTTTCATTCCAGTAGAGCAGATGCTGCACTATCTCAGTAATACTGTTGCTTTCTTCCGTTACTTTCCAAAAAGCTTCTTCTTCGCTTAAGTCATTTATGGCTACCTCAAAGGGCACATACCAACTTGGATCATTCGCATTAGCTAGCAACTGGTTAGCCAGAACATCATATGCATGAAACATTCTTACTTCACCTCATTATTTAGATCATTATCAGCAAATCAGGTACCGCAGAAGGTTCGATATGGACGTGCTGATTCCTTAGGTAGTGCCGAGTATTCATCCTGTTCAGGGGAATAAGCGTAAGGATTGGAAAGAGCTTTAAGCAATCGCTCCATCACACTGTAATCTTCCTGTTGTACTGCCGCTTGGAGTGCTTCTTCTACCCTGTGGTTCCGCGGAATGATCGCAGGATTACTATTGCGCATTAGCTGCAGCGAAACCTCTTTCGATTGCTGCTGTCTGCTAAGTCTAGCCTGCCATAACTCCTGCCACTTCGTAAATTCCGCTGCACCAAACAGAGCGGTTTCTTCCAGCTTTTCTAATGTTAGGGCACGGAAGGTATTGGTATAGTCCGCCCGATACTTCTGCATCAAATCTAGCAAATCTTCAATTAGCGCTACATCCTCTACCTCTTCGTTGAAGATTCCGAGCTTCGCCCTCATACCTGTGAGCCAATGATGGTAAGACCGCTCTTTAAAATCTGCAATTTCCTCTTCAGCGAGCCGAATCGCCTGTTCCTGATCATCAGCCAGCAATGGCAGGAGAGTCTCCGCGAATCTCGCGAGATTCCAAGAGGCAATGCCCGGTTGATTGCCATAGGCATAACGACCCTGCTGGTCAATGGAACTGAATACCGTTTCTGGATGATACACATCCATGAAGGCGCAAGGACCATAATCAATCGTTTCTCCGCTAAGCGCCATGTTGTCGGTGTTCATCACTCCGTGAATAAATCCTACCAGCTGCCACTTGGCAATCAATTCAGCCTGACGTCCAATCACTTCCCGAAGCAGGAAAAGATAACGATTCTCCTTAGAATCAACTTCCGGATAATGTCTTTGTAATGTATAATCTGCCAGAGTACGGAGATCCTCAACAGTACCCCACGCTGCAACATATTGGAAGGTACCCACCCGTAGATGACTTGCAGCAACCCGGGTCAGAATAGCACCAGGCTGCTCTGTTTCTCGAATGATCGTTTCTCCAGTAGTTACCACTGCCAAGCTGCGAGTGGTGGGAATACCCAAGCTATGCATGGCTTCGCTAATGATATATTCACGCAGCATCGGTCCGAGTCCGGCTCGGCCATCGCCACCACGAGAATAGGGTGTTCTTCCCGCACCCTTAAGCTGAATGTCTACGCGGTCACCTTGGGGTGTGATCTGCTCACCAATAAGCGCAGCTCGGCCGTCACCTAACATGGTAAAATGTCCGAATTGATGTCCAGCATACGCTTGAGCAAGCGACACAGTACCTTCAGGGACTTCATTCCCTGCAAGATACTGAACACCATCCTTACTATGTAGTGCTGTACTATTCAGCCCTAAGGTAGCAGCCAATGGTTCATTTAAAATAACTAACTCCGGCTTACGCACAGGAGTTGGTTTAATCCTTGTAAACATGGATTCCGGCAGATGAGCATAACTGTTCTCAAAGTTCCATCCTATATCTATCTTCTCCGTCATAATATCTCCTTTTTATACCATCAGTTTATGCCTTTATGATCTCAGAATAAGTTATGTTAAAATTTAATGCAAATCTTCGCAATGACAAATACCCTTACTGAATAGATAAAAAGACCGTCCAGTCTCCTGCCATTCATGTAGGGAACCGGACGGTCTTATATTATGATGTTCTAACCTGTTATGACCTTAAAGGATGCTAATTCGCTCCGCCTTTGGAGAGCATGATATTTAGAATGGTCTTGTCAGTATCCGCCAGACCTTCCTGAACCAGTCGCTCCATGTTGCGGATAGTATCTTCCACCTCTTCGAAAATAACTCCATCCTTGGTCGTAGGAGCAATATTGTTCATCGCCAGTGTGGCTGCCTGAATCGCCGTATTGGTGGAGGTAGATATCTTCAGCGCACAGGTTGAATTTGCACCATCGCAAATCATGCCTGATAAAGAGGCTATCGTATTCTGTATCCCATGCTTGATCTGCTCAAGAGTGCCGTCCATGAGATAAATGATCCCGCTATTCGCTCCAACTCCACCTGCAATTCCTGAACCACATAAAGGCGACAACCGCCCGATATAATGCTTGATATGCACAGTGACCAGATTACTTAGTGCAAGCGCCCGAGCCAGCGTCTCTTCATCCTTACCAAGTAATTCCGCCAAAGAAATAACGGGAAGCGTACAGGCAATGCCTTGATTACCGCTGCCCGCTGTTGTCATCACAGGCATTGCGCTGCCATCCATACGAGCATCTGAAGCCGCAGCAGTGGCCGCTATTATTTTGTTTGCTACATCATTGCCGAACAAATTCACAGCTGATTGCTGATTCATCTTCTTCCCTACTTGCAACCCATAATCGCCCCGGAGTCCCTCTTCGGAAATCGCTTTGTTCATCCGGGCGCCTTCCAAGAGGAAGCTAAGGTCTGAAAATGGAGCCGTAGTTATAAACTCGAATATCCGATCTACAGAGCCTTCATAGGCTTCAGTATCAGAAAGTCCAGGCTTGCCACAATCTGCTTTAGACTTCTTAGGTGTCACTTTTTTCCCGTCCAGAGCCAGATATTCTATATTAGTGTGTTCTTTAGCAAGGATGGCAGTCGCTGTATGATTCTCTGTCTTCACCTGTGCTTCAATATATAACTTCTCAGGAGTGTCCATTATCTCCACTTTTAGCAGCTTTCGATCAAGCAGGTCATTGGCCAGCTTTAGCTCATCCTGAGTCAGGCCTGATAGAATTTCCAGCTCCTTGTGCGAACGTCCGACCACCGCACCGAGGGCTGCTGCGATAGGAAGACCTGTCTGGCCTGTCCCAGGGATGCCCACTCCCATTGCATTTTTAATAATATTACCACTGAGATGCAGCTGAATCCCCGTTATTTCTTCCTCGAGAAGCTCTGCCGCCAAGGAGACGGCATACGCAACTGCGATCGGCTCTGTGCAGCCTTCTGCCGGTACGACTTCCTTGTGCAAAATTTCCAATAAGTTGCCCATGTATGCTTTTCCCCCTTCTCTCTCCCACTTGGAGTCATTTCTATATAGTAACGCAGAGTGAAGTTTCAGGGAATCCTTTTTCCTTTTTCTTCTCTAGAAGCTTCTGCTAGATCAACATCTTACATGCTTACGTTTAAAACCAAGCTGAGCTTTGTCGACTGCTTTTTGAATATTTGCGTACGCGTGAATCAATTTACTTTTTGCCTTATCCTTATCAACTTCAATAGGCCCTACAGTTCTTGCGGTTTCACTGGCCTTATCATGAAGTGGCGAATAAGATATGGCCACTGTGTACATGAAGTTGTTCATTGCGTATTGGGTACGTTCTGGAGAATCATGAATCGTATTTTCCACCATCTCAAGCATACCGGCAAGCTTGCTTTCGGAAAACTCAACATCCGGCCGACTGCCAAGCAGCCAGCAGTAACAGCTCCAGCCCGCTGACATTCTCAGCTCTTCACCGCTCGCAATCCATTTATCGGCAACTCGTTGTGCAATATCTGCTTCTGCCAAGGTTACTGCCACTACAAAGTCGGACAGCATATAAAAATAAGCCGCATCCATCCATCGGTCATAATCCGCTTCCGTCATTGCATTGGGATCAGCAATGATGCCGGCAAAATACATGGCATCATAGTTCCCTGTCGCGTAAAGTTCCTCAGCCAATGGCTGATTTATTTTTGTTTTCTTGAAGATTGGCTTCATTGCTCCGGTAGCCACGCCAAATAGCGGTTCCTTTGCTCCATTAGATATATATATTTTCTTAGTTCGTTCCTTACCAAGCGCTTCCAGCTCCTGCATGACCATCTCTAGATCCACTATTTAACACTTCCTTTTTCAAAGTTCTCTCACAAGCTATCTTAGGTTTGTACTAGTTAAAGAAAGTGTACTGTATGGGTTTCCTTGTCGCAAGTTGAGTTTCTGAAGAAATCCTTATGGGTGCGCAAATAACCACCTATATTACTAGGTGGTTATTACCTCAACCTTTTACAGAACCGATTGTAATTCCAGCAACGATCTTTCTGGACACAAGAAGATAAAGTATAAACGTGGGCAAAAATACCAGAAGTGATGCAGCAAAAATACCCGAATAATTACCAGTATTCGTATATCCTACTACGATGGATTGAAGCGCTAATGCTATTGGATGTCGATCCGGATTATTTGCAAAGATCAGAGCATAAAAATATTCATTCCAAATCCCCATCACATTAAAAATCGTTAACGTCAAAATACCGGCCTGTGCCATAGGTAAGATGATTTTGATAAAAGCTTTAATCGGCCCACATCCATCGATCGCTGCTGATTCCTCCAGTTCTTTCGGAATGGATGCAAAGAACCCTGTAAGCAAAAATACAGCAAAAGGGACATTCGTAAAAATGTATACAAAGATTAACGTAAATGTTGAGCCTGTTAAATTCAATGAATAAAATAACGAAAACAATGGAATAGAAATCAGTAGCCCCGGAACCGATAATGCCGAGATAAACATTAAATCAACTAACCGTTTTCCCCTAAACTGAATTCGTCCCAATATATAAGCAGCCGGAGCTGCAACAACAATAATACCTACGCAAGAGGTTACCGTGTAAACTAGACTGTTCAAAAAGTACAATCCGATCTTCGTTTCTTCGAATAATCGGGTATAGTTGGAAAAATGAAATCCGCTCGCCAGTAGTTTGTTCGTAAATATCTCTCTTGTCGTGCTGAGTGAAGCAAGGAATGCGTATCCAAAAATAATAACTGTAAAGATAAGCCAGACTACTAATGGAACATATCGAATGATTCGAGTGATTGAGTGAAGACGCATATTGTCTCCTCCTTCCTAGTATTCTAAACGATCCTTCCTAAACAACAGACCAATCAAGAAGGAAAAGCCAATAATTGCAACAGTAATCAATACACCAATCGCAGCCCCTGCTCCAACATTGAAAGCTTGCGTATCAGAAATTCTCTCCCCACCAAATACCTTCAAGTACATATAATAGCCAGGAGTCATCGTATGTGGATCATTTCTCCCGAAGATGGAAGACCATACAAAGAAGTTAATGGCTGTAACCGTCCATAACACCAGTGTGGTCTTAAACACATCACGGAGTAACGGAAGAGTAATATGGAAGAACTGATATAACGTGTTTGCTCCTTCCAATAATGCTGCTTCGTAGTAATCATTAGGAATCCGATCCATGGCCGCGCCTAGAATTAATAAGAAATAACCAATGGATCCAAAACAAAAAGCGATCAGCATGGATAAAAATAAATGCTGGTCATCCGTCCATTGAATATTGGCTAACTGTTCAAGTCCAAGAAGGCGAAATACATGTGTCAACAATCCAAAGGTCGGATTATACACATACTGAAGCCATATTACTGACATGACAACAACAGATACAGTATTAGGCAGGTAAATCAAGGCTCTCCAGAAGCCTTTGAAACGAACGCCAGAGGAAATAAGCACTGAGAAGAAAAAAGCCATAACGAAAACAATGAGTCCACCAATAATCCAAATCTTAAGCACATTTAATGAAGAATTTAAAAAATAGGAATTATGAAATAACCCCCAGTAATTGTCTAGACCAATAAATTTCCATTCACTGATACTACTATTTATATTAGATATCTCGTAAAAGCTCATAAACACTGCCCGCAAGGTTGGATAAAAAAAGATCGACATATAAACCAGGATAGCAGGCAGAAGGAATAGCATGATAATCGGTTTACTAATTCTCATCTTTGTATCCCCCGCATCATTTTCAAGGAAATTATAAGGCTCAAAACCAAAATTAGCATGTTGACCGTTTATGAACCAGCCGCTACGGGTTCGGAGGGTTCTTCCGACCCTCCGCTCTGTCCACACGCCATGTCAACCTCTAATTTTTAGTTAGAATCCTTTTTCAAGTACCAGAATAAATAGAACGCGTAAATTGCAATTTATTCTTTCTTATACTCTAAATAATCTATATGCAGCTGCCGCTATTGACCGCCACATATAGACTACAGTTTTATTTACCGGCGTAGAATTTCTTAGCTTCCGCACTTAGCTTCGGCCCGAATTCTTCTGGCTTCAGTTTGCCAGTGATAAGTTCCATGAAGGTAGGTACAATGGTAGCAAGCGTAAAGTCGCCTCCATCACCAATACCTCCACCCCAAGGCATATTTTCTTTTGCATTTAGAAAAGCAGCCTCTGCTTCTGCAAGCATCGCAGGCCATTCAGAATCAATGGTTGCTGGGATCGCAAGTGCATCCTTCGCCATTTTTTCTTGTATCTGCTTACTAACGATATGTTTGATAAGTTCAAAAGCAGCTTTTGCATTCTTGCTTGATTTATTAATGAACATCCCTTGAGATCCAAAGATCAGCCCTTGTTTTCCACCTTTACCGTTTCCATTTGGAACATCCGGGAATTGAAACGTGCCCCATTTGAAATCTGGTCCTGAGGTGGCAAGCACTTCATTCGGAAGCCATGTTCCATTTAGATAAGCGGCAGACCCACCAAGCACGAGATCCTGCTGAGCCGCAGGATATTTACTTCCAGCAATTTTATTAGAGAAAAAACCTTTAGCGTTTAAATTAGCCATATCTTTAGCGAATTGAAGAATGATTGGATCATTCCACATCTCACCGGTCTTATCTTGCACAAGCTGGCTTACCCAATCTGCCCCCATCGCATTTGCCAGATAAGATCCAATAAATAAGTCCCGATATGCGTCATCAAAGGTAAGCGGTGCTGAACCTGCTGCTTTGATTTTTTCAGCATCTGCAAGAAACTCTTCCCAAGAGGCAGGTGCTTTTGTTATCCCAGCCTTCTCATACACTTCCTTGTTATAGAAAAAGAGCACTGCATACGGTTGCTGCGGAATCGAATAAATACCTTCTTCTAAACCGTACTTTGTGGATAGCGATTGTATCCAGCTTAATAAGCTTGGAATTATTGAATCCTTTACTGACTTGCCTTCCATTCCGATGGACGGCTCCGCAAGCAAATCATCAAGCTTCATAACGTAATCTTTCATGCCTTGAATACCAGCTGGGCTACCTGGATCGGCTTCCCAGATATCAATTTGCTCTCCTCCATCCAAAGCAGGCTTGATCAATTTTAAGATATCACGACCGGTAAACTTCAGATCCACTTCAACTTCTGGATTAGCTGCCTTGAATTCAGCAACGGCTGACTCAATAACCTTCGCTTGTGGTTCTGTGCTGCTCCACATCGACCAGAATACTACCTTACCTTCTAGTCCAGAAGCTTTAACTTCGGTGGTAGCCTCAGTTGTAGCTGTAGGGGTGTTCTCCTTAGTTGCTTCAGGCGGGGCAGCATTGTTCGTTGTATTGCTTGATCCACAACCAGCCAATAACGTTAGTACCATCGACATAGCAAGCAACAAACCGGTGAGCTTCTTTTGTCTTTTTTTCACGTGTGTAGCATCCCCCTCTAATATGAAAGTGCTTTCACAAGTAAGTATATAACGAAGCAAGTCAGGTCTAACATCGACGATATTGAACAAAGCATGCACAATTTTATCTAAATTTTAATCACCTTCAGCATCCTAAAAAAGAGAGCTTCGATTAAAATCATCGAAACTCTCTCTTCGTTTAAGCGCCAATTATTCTAAAATCAATGTTATTAGGCGGTGGATATAGGGTGATAGCTTCCTTCATTAATTCTTCAGATAATACAGTATTTCGGCTCTCCGCTAGCTTTTTGGCTTGAAATTCATACCACAGCTCCACAATCGTAACTTCGCCCTCACGAATCACAGCAAATTCTTTCTGGAATAAGTTTAATAGGAATTCATTATGATCCAACGCCTGAGCAGCAGCTCCAATAATAATTTGGAGACGATCACTTTGCCTGAACTCTTCAGGAAGTGATTCGTACACACTCCATGCCTTAGCAAATTGTTTATTTCTAATTAACATGCTAATATACTCATCTGCAAATGCACTGTCTGGAAAGCCATTGTACAAAGAATACGCCAGTTCATAATAGACCAGAGCCTGATCTGCCTCTCCTCTCTGTTCAGAGGTAATCGCCAGATTACGATAAACCCAAGCAGACGGCTGCAATTCAAGCGATTGATGCCATGCAGTTATAGCTTGGTCTTCCATTCCATACTCATAGAGCATAATGCCGTAATGCAAGTAGGAAGTCCACGTTTGATTATCTGCATCCCCTAGACTGGTACGAAGCAATTCCATCCATTCTTCTTGGACCATCCAAGAGGCCGGAATATCTTGCACATCTCCCTCTGGCAAGCCTCCCTCTTGTAACAGGGCTAACCATGGAAGCTGCGGTGCTGCAATACTGGATTTCAAGAATAGACATCCATCCGGAATAGACCTTTCAGCATGGGCCTTTCTGCGAATGTCCTCGAGTGCTCCCCAGCCTGAGCCTGAGTGCAATAGTTCTGATGGTGTTAAATTAGCATAAGCTTGCAACTTCTCATGAAGAATATACACCTCATCTTCTTGCAATTGTTCATTGACTTGCGTTTCAATAAAATCCCGAGCCTCAGACCAATCGCTTTGATTTGCCTTATGTGCATCCACCTGAGTAACACCGAATATTTGAGTGAAATCCCATATTGAATTTGCAGGCATGTCTAGTCCATGCATCTGTGTTGGAGCAAGCCCAGCTTGTATCTCAACATAATTACCTTCGCCTGGCTTCGCTAAGAAATCGCACCATCTTCTACCACCTGCATGGTTGCCCCAGCAAAATAACTTACGATATCTTAAGAGGCTAGTCGAACGTTCGTAGAATAAACTACCATCCTCATAGGCAATCGCTTCCCACGGGGATTTATAATCTGCTTCTGTCTGAAAAAAATACTCGTTAGAGAAGGGAATTCTCATTGGATATGACGAGTCTTCATTTGGAACTGAAGGAAGCACTGGCAAATCTCCCAATCCAAACCCCTTCACTTGATGATCAATATAGATAACCTTACTAGTGGATGAGAATACTCTTGATTGCAAAGTTTCCGGTGCTGCAATATTTGTCCAATAATACATAGGAACCGACGCTTCGTTATCATTAATGATTCTTACATAGACAGAGAGCTCCTTTGCCCCTTGAGGAAGATGAAAATCAATCTGCCAAAAAATGTTTTTACAACGCTCATATTCATAAATTCTTAGAAATTCATTGCCCTTATCATCCATCAATTTGGCAGCATGTACGGGAGATGCGGTCGTAAAGGTGTGACCTACCTGTCCCACATTCCATTCGATTCCTCCAGAGAACCAAGCATTAAGAATAGCTAAATTAGCCGGTTGAAAGACAGGGTTTGTATACAATATATCTTTGTTCGTACGTTTATCTTTAAGCGAATAGAGTCTACCTCCATACTCAGGTAAAAAGACTGCTTTTAAGATGTCATTTTCCAATACAATCGACTTCATAACCAGCAGTTTTCTTTCACGTGTATACCGATCCTGCATGCGATAAGGTAAATATCTCCCACCTGTATGTTCACCCAGCTGCTGTCTCAATTCTGGAGTAAGTGTACCATTATCCCCTACTTTAGTATGATGGTCTCTGTTTCTGAACATTGGAAGAGGATTCTCTCCTTCTAATAATGCACCTTCAAGAGTTAATGTTGAAATGACCACACTCATTCACGTCACATCCAATCCCATATAGTTAATCCAATTTTACACTGCTAAATACTAAAGCTACCATTAACAGAATTGAACAAAACCTGTACGATTTAGGACACGGAATAAACAGTTTTATTCTTTAGAAGAACTTAATTCCCGCACACTCTTGGTTATTTTCTCAACCTCATCTTGCCACTGTTTAACAGTCAGCGTATTGCTCATTAGGCCAGTTATGGGGTTCCATATTGCCTCTACGTCTTTGATGACTAGCTGCGATGCTTGTTTCCATTGAAAAACAATCGGCGCTACATCTTTTTGAGATATTTGAACGGAATCATAGAATATTGGAGAAGTGTATGGCTTTACGATTTCCAGACCATTTTTAACCGTGACTATCCCTTTGGATTTCTCCGCATTTAATTGAACGATATCATCATTGTATTGATAACGCAGGAACTCCTTGGCAAGTTCAATATTCTTCGCCTTGGCGGGAATAAACAGGCTATCCAAATAGGACATGACATACCTCTGATCCCCCTTATTGAACACTGGTGGTGCGAGAAAACCAAATTCGAAGCCTTCTTCGCGTGGAGTGCCTTTCATTTCATTCTCTATCCATATTCCGCAAGGAATGAACAATGCCTTACCTTGTAGAAAAGCAGCCTGTGCTTGCGTATGGCTTAATTTAACGGTTCCTGGCATGACATAACCTTTTTGTGCAATAGCACTTAACACCTCGGCTATTCGCCTGACGGAATCGGACCTAAATGCATCCTTCTCATAATTTTCCGCCTTCCAGACGTCTTCCATCCCCCCCACAGATGCCACCGACGGCCAGAAAATAGACTCTAAATAACCCGGGAACAAACCTTGGTAGGTGAATAGTGATCTTCCATCCTTCTTAGCGAGCTCACCTAACTTCAAGAATTCATCCCATGTCTCTGGGAGCTTCCAGCCTTTTTTCTCAAAAAGAGTCTTGTTATAGATTAGCCCCATTGGAGAGGTATAGAACGGTGCAGCATAAATTTTCCCATCCCCTAAGGGATTAGCATAATCTAAAATACCATCCAGCATTTTATTCTTAAGCGGTACTTGATTATCGAGAGCATTCCCTTCAAATACATCCGTCAAATCAAGTAATAATTTATCTCTCAACATTTCTTCAATCATACCTGTCGTCTCACTCTGTGAGATATAAATGATATCGGGTGGATTGCCAACGGCGATTTGCGGTTTAAGTATTTCCATGATCTTAGGGCTTGAAGTCAAATTAACAGTTACCCCTGGATAGTCTGATTCAAATTGTTGTTTCACCGCGAGCCAATAATCCTTTCCTTGCCCTCCCTCAAATACAGCTAAGTTCAGAATTTTGTTCGCAAACTCATGTTTCACTTGGGAGGATTGCATTTTGTTCAGGCTCGAATCCGAAGGAGTACATCCTGCGCTAGCCCATAATAATAGGATCACACCTGCGAATATTAAACTATTTTTAATAGATTCCACATATTTCATAACAGGTGTCTCCTCCTTGGACTTATTTAGTTGCGAGTAATTTCTTACGGAAATCTGAAGGACTAAGCCCTACGATCTTCTTAAATACTCGATTAAAATAAAACGGATCATCTATCCCCACCTGTGAAGCCACCTCTTTTATCCTCGTATCCGGAAGCTTTAACAATTCAATCGCTTTATTGATTTTTAGTTCATTCATATATTGAACAATGCTTCTACCCGTATCTTGCTTAAATACACGACATAAGTAATTAACATTCATATTTACTTCTTGAGCGAGACGGTCAAGCGTTATTTTATTCTCAACATTCTCTTGCAGAATCTCCGTGATTCGAAATACTTCTTTGCGATAAATATTGCTTTTAACTTGATACAATAGATTAATGGCTTCCTGCATCGCTTGCTCAATAGTTAGAATAAGCCCTTCCATAGACTCAGTTTGTGAAATATCACTCTCAAAACTCTCTAAGAGTGTGGTTGCCCCTACCCTATTTTGTTCAGTGGACGGTAGTACTTGTGTGTTCCATTTTAAGATCATGTTGTCTAGGTCAGATAATAAACCCAAAAGGTGAAATTTTAAGGCTGACGGGTCCCATTTGATTTGTTTTGCCTCATTAAATAATATGCTTATGTTCTCCAATACTAGCGTTGTATTCCCTACTTCAACTGCTGCTTTGACTTGATCCAGCCATTCCACATAGTTAATGGAGTGTAGTGACTGGGTTAACTTTGAATGCCCAGCAACTAAGACAGATGCAGGCCCTGTATAAAAGTTGTAAGTTGATGCTCGCAGACACAAAGTGTATCGTTCTCTCAACTGCTTCAAACCTACAAATGCATCACTTAATGTAATGCTGACACTTAAATTCAAATAAAGCTTAAGCATCTGCACTAAGTTATTCATTAACAGTAACCAACTGGGTTCTTCAAAATAACCGCTCTGTTCATAAACTATAACAATATACTGATGACTCTCCATCTCTATGAAATCAAATGCAAAGTGATCTGACACGGTTTCTTTCACAATATTCGCTATAGAAAAGCTAAGTAGTCTCTTGTTATTAATTTTACCGTTACTTAGCGCCTCCACATAATCATCGATTCTTATCATAATAAGATTACCAGCAAGTCTATCGAAGGGTATCCCGTACTTCTGTGTTTCTTGCATCAAATAAACCATGTCCTGCTCCTGATCTAAAAGAAGCTCTCTCCATATGCTGTTCCGTTGCTGAAGCTGCGTTTCATTAAGCTTAATTTTCATATGAATATCCTGTTCTTTAAGCTCTCGTTCTGTTAATAACTGCTCCGTGATCTTAGTCAGCAGAAGAATCAGCTCATCTGGCTTAAGCGTCAGCTTCAACATATAATCTTCTGCTCCAAGTTTCATGGCTTCCCTCACGTAAGCATAATCATCATAATTACTAAGCACCACAAACTTCCCAGTGAATTTCCGTTCGTTGAGCGTTCGAATTAATTCAAGTCCATCCATGTTAGGCATCACTAGATCCATAATCACGATATCGATCGGTTCTGTCTCTATGACCTCAAGAGCTTTGTATCCATCTGCAACAGCACCCATTAATTTAAAACCATATTCATCCCATTTAATTAGTGTACTGAGTGCAATCCTCACTATTTTCTCATCATCCACAATTAGTATCCGCATCAGCTGAGTCCTCCTGAAGTGTAGAAATATAAGGTATCGTGATGATAACATCCGTGCCTTGATCAGGCTTACTCCAAATCTCTAATCCATAGGGGTCTCCATAATGTAATTTGATTCTCTCCCGCACATTTCCAATACCGATATTTGCTAATCGATTCTCTGAATGATTATCTCTAAGCTGTAATATCTCCTGTAACTTTTCAGCACTCATCCCTTTCCCATTGTCGCTTAACTTAATCTTTAACACCACTCCGTTCAATTCAGCAGTCATTGTAATCCTAGGTTCCATATTCTCACCGCTTAGTCCATGAATAATCGAATTCTCTACAATGGGCTGAAGCAAAAATTTCAACACTTGAGTATCTAATAACTGTTCAGGAATTTGCACATCAACCTGTAAAGACATCCCGTATCTAATTTGTTGAATAACGACATAGTTCTTGATGTTCCGAAGCTCTTCCCCTAGCGTTATCCGTTCATTCTTCTGAACAATTGTACTTCGAAGTAATTCAGCCAGTGCACCTAAACCATTGCTTACACTATCCGCTTGACTTAGCATCGCCGTCCATTTTAACGAACTCAATGTGTTAAATAGAAAATGCGGATTAATTTGTGCCTGCAACATTTGCAGCTCAATCCCCCTCTTCTGTGCCTGTTCTTGTTCCACACGCTCGATCAATAGTTTGATTTCCTCGATCATGGCTTCAAATTTCCCTGAAAGATATCCGATTTCATCTGGATGCTTGTCGTTTATTTCTACCTTTAAATCACCTCGCATGACCTGGTTCATTCCACTCACTAACTTCTTAAGGGGTGTGGAGATACTAATAGAGATGAAGGTTGCAAATAAGGATGAAACAACTACACATATGACGGCAATGAAAAACATTTCATTTCTAATCTCCACAGACCCCATATTCAAATAGGCTTGTGGAATTAAACTAATTACATTCCAATGAAGTACCTCATTATGTGTATTTAAGAAAAAGTAGGGTTCCGCCCGCAGCGTTACTATCCCCGTCTCCATACGGGAATTAATCAAATGATTTAAAGTACGATTAGCTTCCAAATCTTGATCCGAATGAAACAGGTGATTGTTGCTCGTCAATATTTCTCCTGCATCATTCATAATGATTTGTTCACTACCCTGTCCCATATTAATGCTTCCAAACAAAATCTGTGAGAATAATTCCTCATCAATTCCCATAATGACGAACCCCACAGTTTCGCCTGATCCATATGAAAGTGGAATCCTCCTAGCCAATGAAAGGATATTATCACCAGCTGTCGTATGGGCTGTGGTCCAGATATCCGCACTTTTATTCTGTTTGGCCAGAGCAAATATTCGCTGTTTATCCTCTGTAGTAAATTCTTCGTATCCATAATCGTACAGAACTTGTCCATGATTAGTTAGAATCTGTAGTGTTTTGATTGTAGCAAACAACCAAAATTTATCGCTTAACACAGTGTCTTCAAACTTCTTATGTATTTTACTAATATCAAGATCACTCAATCTATTGTAGCGGAGCAGGGCTTGCTGAATATCTCCATTCAACATGATTTGATCAGCGAAAGTCTCATATTTTGCCACTTCTGTTCCGATCTTGCTTCCTAAGAGGCGTAATATATCATTAACAAAGGTAGTTGTCTTAGAGGTGATTGCTTCATTCGATTTATGGTAAGCCAGAAAGCCGAAGGTACATAGTGGGATAATAGCAAGCAGCAGAAATGAAATCATTAAGCGTCGCTGAACTTTTGACTTTCGAAGTAATTTAATCATTAGCGTACACTAAAGTTAGATTCATATCGTAAAACCTCCTAATAACAGATCATCTGAGGTAAGTATTCAACGGTGTACCATTTAGCCCTTTCACATTAGTACAGGGTCTCGCATGATATAGGAATCTCTCCCTCGTCCCCCTAATATAGTTTAGGAAGAAGGGCGGGATGCACATGGGTACCAAAAATGATCAAGAGCAAAGGGCTATCTTTCTAGCTGCTATCTGCGGACAGACCTATGCGCAGTTCTCAAATAAAGACGGTTCGTTCGTCGTTCCATTAGATTATCAGATCGTGGATACGATTGAAGCAAGATCCATCAGCGAGGTGTGGGAACGCTTTGGATTTATTTTGGAATCTCCACAAGAGATTATCGTTGCCTTCCGCGGAACCAGCTCCACAACCGATTGGATGTCAAACGTTATGGCCTCACAAGAGAGATTCAATTACATTAAAGAAGATACCCTTACCCACCGGGGTTTCACGAATATCTACTCATCAGCGCGCGATGGGATTATCTCTACACTCGCTAAGTTATCTCCCGATAAGACCTTATACATTACTGGTCACAGTCTTGGCGGAGCACTCGCCACTTTATGTGCTATTGATCTTGCGGCCAACACCTCGCACATCTCACCTATTCTGTTCACCTATGGCTCACCACGTGTAGGCGATCCGAACTTCGTTAATGCTTTTAAACAATATGTCCGCAAGAGTTACCGTTATGCCAATCTCTTTGATGTTGTTACCTACGCGCCTCCACATGTATACAGGCTACCTAAACGGGAAACGAAGTACTATTACAGTCATGTCCATACTTTTTTATCACTGTCATTCCAGAATGGATCGGCAAGTAGTAATCATATGATCAGCTACTATTTCACAGAGCTCTCCAAGCTTCAACCGCAGTACTCCGAGGAACTTTGTTTAACAAACCCTGGATTCTGTCCAGTTGTAAATCCCCCCATCATAAGCGCATCAATTCCACCAACTGCACCTCATGTGGAGACAATTTACTAATTAATGAATAGGTGCTCGTTATTTCGACTTGTTCAAAGGTCAGTTGCGGGCAGCTCGCTTGCTTTAAATAATTAAGGGTGTCAGCATCAATAGGATGAGGCGCCCCCATTCGTACCCACAGGTCGAAAACGCTTCCATTTTGTCTGTTTATTGTATGTCTTTTGATAGAATACGAGCCTGGATGAATATCTGTAAGCTCCAACGTCAACTCTATATCTCCAACTTCTTCGAACACATCGTATCTATTCGTGCGATTAATGAGCGAGGCATCACCTTTTTGGTACAATGAATCGATATGCGCATAAGCATACATCAACACCTGCAGCCCCATATCACTGCTAGTAACGTAATATCCTTTCCCTTGATGAATGAATTGGCGGCCTAATTTTGCAAGCAGTTTAAACGCATAGAAGGATGGCTTTGGTATCCCGTTATACGTCATCAGCCCCAGACCTCCATGAAACATTTCTGACGACATTTTGAACTCCTCTAGCAAATCCGTAGCCGTCCAATAACCAAAACTATGGAGACCATCCATATTTTCCAGAACATTTTTCACGATATAGGCTGCCTTAAAGCATGTATCATTCACTAAATCGCGGTGAGAGCCTGTGGCATTCCATTCTGTCATATGCAGTTCAGGAACATCCCTTCCCATAGCTTCAGATACGGTTTTCTTCAATTTTATAATGACTCGCGATAAATATTCTGTATCTGCTGAAAGCTCTATTTTCTGAAACAACACATCCGGATTCTCTTCATAATCCACCTGAATCACTTGAGTTGATCTTAACGATTCATCATACGGATAACTGTGAAAGGATATAAAATCAGGCTTTACGCCTCGTCTGCACACATCATTCATAAACCTTGTCAGCCAATCTGACTGCATTAACGTAAAAGATAAAACACCTGGCCCCCCTACACATAGCTCAGGATCTATGGATTTGATGATTTGAAATGTTGAAATGAACAGCTCACAGTAAGCTTCATAAGTATCTGGCCAAAAAATATGGATTTCCGGTTCGTTCCACACCTCGAAATACCACTGCCTCACTTCATGAATGCCATATCTATGGATGTAATGCGTAATAAACTGATGGATCATCTGATTCCACTTACCGAGGTCCTTAGGACTACCCACTAAGCTCTTTTTATAAAAAACAGAAGTAGCTTCCTCTCCCGCAAGCTGGCGTGGTAAAAAAGAAAGCTCTAAAAACGGTTTCAATCCGGAGCACAGTAAAAAATCAAATAATGAATCGCTATAAGCAAAGTTCAGGCTTACTTCTCCCCGCTCATTCTCGCCATAAATCATCATCTCATCATCAAAAATACCGTGAAACCGTATATACTGAAACCCAATCTCCTGTTGCATTTGCTTGATATGTCTTTGTACCTCTGCAAACAATACCTCTTTGGCCTTTCCCACCGTCATGAGCTTCTTCCAAGTATGCGCAAGCTCCTTACTTTGGTTAGACTTTACCGAAATCTCATGGGTCTGCTTATGTATAGGAAGGGCCACTGGTAGATTGGAAGCAGCTGACAAATTTTTGTTAGGAAGATATTTGAATAGCGACTCAAACGCCTGTGTGGGATTCATGTCAAAGTAGTTAAACTGGGCCACACTGCTTTTCTGAAATGAACTGCGTCCGTCCAAGATAGTCCTCCGGTATTCTCCAGGTGTCTGTCGATAGAACTCTTTAAACACCGCATTAAAGGATTTCAGATTGGGAAACCCATGATCATGAGCGATCTGTGTAATCGATAGATTGGTAAGTGTCAAATCTTTTACAGCTTTATCCAAACGCACCGCATTCACATATTTGGTAAAGGAAGTACCCATATACGCTTTGAAAAAACGCGACAAATACGGAACAGTCAAATACTCCTGAAGGGCCAATTGCTGGATGTTAATTGCCCGATTGTAGTTCTCTTTGACATAAGAGGTAATTCGCAATAGCCGTTCACGATGCTTATCATCCTGTTTCTCAGGACTTTGATCCTGTTCACGAAATCCTTGCATGAGTAAATAAGTTAAATTAAGAAGACAGGACTGTATCCGTAAATGATACCCTTGTGGGCGCTTATTGTGGAGAAGCATCATCTCAGCCAGCAATGTACGAAGTTCATCAAACTTAGATTGTTCTTCATAGCTAGAAGCCGCAGAATTACAATTGAATAACATTCTTTCGATCTGAGGTTCAATCAGAATTAAATAAGAAACTGGAATTTGCAGCGCTAGCACCAAATTATTCTCTTCTGCTTTAATCGCATGAATTTCATTAGCATTAATCAAGAACAAATCTTCTTCATTTAACTCTCTAAATCTGTCTTTTGTGAAAAGCTCAAGTTTCCCCTTGAGCACGAATAATATTTCAATGCTATCATGCCAATGATTCGGGACCTGATGGGTACTGTGCAAAAACATGTGGACCGGAAGATGATCGTCCATCTCAATATTTTCGTAGGTGTAGCTTTGCAACTAGCACCCTCCTCTCACTCTCTCAATAGATGTCTTTTGTCCTATTATATTATAAAAAAAGCGATTGAATAGAACTATCCTATTCCATCGCTTGATACTATTACAGATCTCTATAAATTCTGATTATAGTTGTGTATCCCAATAGCCACAAAACGGATCCACAGGATTAACTCCTTTAAAGGAGGAACGCCCCACAAGCTTCTCAATCAGAGCATCTACCACATAATTACTTGGTGAATAGGCATTAATAAACGTTGGTATACGCGGGACGTCGATCAAATGATAGGGATTCGCTACAGAAATGAAGATTGTTGGCATTTCTTGAATAAACCATGGCATGTCTGCCCCAAATGGAGGTGCCCAATTAATCCGTACAACGGTTTGATTACTATGGGTTTCCAAATTTGAAATATAGACCGCAGCATCATAATGATCCGTTAACGCTTTTACACCTCCAAACATGGCACTGAAATCTACTTCACTCTTATTAAAGAGCGTTACCTCGAATCCTTCCTCTTTTAGCTTGGAAATGAAGTACGGTGCAATATCTGCCCCTCCGAATAAACCTTCCTCGCCCCCTAGTGTGAATACCAGTAGACGTTTGTGACTCTCCGGACGGATTGGGAGCATCTCCTGTGTATCCTTCACCAATGTAACTGACTCATCTGCACATTCCTGAGCCCAACGCACATGCTCTTCGCAAGCAAGGGTGGCAAGGGCTTCTTTTCCTGGAACGAGCGTGCCTTGTTGTTTCTTCTTATGAAGTCCCAACGCAGCTTTCACTGCAAGTATACGAGTCACTGCTTCATTCACGCGCTCCTCTGTCAGAATGCCAGTCTCAATTCCTTTCATCATATAGGCAAAGTCTTCTTCTAAACTCTTGTTAAAGAGGAACATATCACAACCCGCAGCTATGGATGTCGGAACCGCTAGCTCCCGCTTCATGGCCATTGTGAATCCTGCCATTGGTGTAGCATCTGTAGTAATCAATCCATTAAAGCCGAGCTTGGTACGTAATAAATCATTTAAAAGCTCAGGAGCTAACGTTGCAGGCATAATTTCCAAATCTGTAATTCCCGGACGTAATTCTCTGGAATAGGCAGGATGAGCGATGTGCCCCACCATGACCGTATGTGCGCCAGCTTCTATACAATCCGTATATACCTTCCCAAAGGTAGCATCCCACTCTTCCACTGAAAGTGAGTTAATAGAGGTCAACAAATGCTGGTCCCTTTCGTCAACGCCATCTCCAGGGAAGTGTTTAATAGATACCGCCATGCCATGTTCTTGAATCGCTTCGGTATATGCCTTGCTCATGCGAGCTACTCTCTGCGGATCAGAACCAAATGTTCTAACGTTGGTTATCGGGTTACGAAAATTATAGTCGATATCGAGAATGGGTGCGAATGCCCAGTTACAGCCTACAGCACCACCCTCCCGCGCGGCAATGATGCCAAGTTTACGAGCCATTTCGGTGTTATCCGTTGCCGCCACTTGCAGCTGCTTGCCGTAGAAAGTACCCTCTGCCGCAGAACCATTACCTCCTGCTTCAAGATTAGCAGCAATTAGAAGAGGAATATCTGATGTATCCTGCAAGTAGCGATGTGTTTCTTGCACCATCTTGCCGGGACCGGGACGGAACATAATCCCGCCAATCTTAATCCCTTGTGTCAAAAGTGCTAGGTGTGCCTTATCATCGGTGAAACCGATCGGGCAAAATAACTGCCCGACCTTGCCTGCCAAATCCAGAGAGGCTAAGGTTTGTTCTACCCATTTAATCCCTTCATCATCTAGATGAAAAGGCTTTGCCTTCAAATCAATCATTTCTCCAACCTCACTCTCTCCAATTTATTTATTGGAATTCATATGTTTAAGCAGCCATTCGCGATAGAAGAATTGCGACGTTCCTCGAGCTCACGCATCATAACGGGTTGATCCTTGTCAAGACGATAGAACAACAGCAAAGTAATCATAATAATTTGGCCAATAATCGGTGCCCACAAATAGTTAAATGAAATCGCAGCTAATGCTGATTCTGGCTGCGCCGTGGAGTTAGCTACATAACCACCCATCGATAATATCACTCCACCAAGTGCTCCACCGAGTCCCATCCCCACCTTAACCCCAAAACTAGCAGCTGAATAAAGTAGGCCTTGTGCCCGAACACCTGATTTCCACTCCCCATAATCAACCGTGTCGGCCATCATTGCAAAAATCAGACCTGCTCCAACTCCCATGCCAAGCCCGCTTATAAGAAGCCCTGCCAACAGCACCGGAACAGAAAGGGAGTTCCCCCCAGTAATTGCAATAAGGTAGCCAAGGATAGAAACCACTGATCCCATAATAATGGTGTTCCTTTTCCCAATTTTCTTTACTACAAAAGGAGCGATCACCATTGAAAATATCATCAACAATTGCATCGAATTCACGATAGGAATGAGTTCAGGCTTTTTCATATAATAGGTCATGTAATAAATGCTGGTCTGTCCTTGTATCGATGTTGTGATCCACAGGAACAAGCTCATCAGAAGCATGATCAACCAAGGTACATTGCCTTTGAGCGCTTTAACACCTTCTCGCATCGGAAGCGGTTTTTCATCAATGGCTTTTACGCGTTCTTTAGTGTTCGCAAACATGTTTAGAAACAGCAGCAGTGCAATGCTTGAGAACAGGATCATGGTGACCAGAAACCCCTTTGCTTGATCGCCGCCACCAAAAGCTTTCACAAGCGGCATCGTTCCAGCACTAACTGTAACAACTCCAATCACGGCGAATATCATACGAACCGTATTGATCACTGTACGTTCATTAGAATTACTAGTCAGACTTGGCAGGATTGCAGACAGTGGTAGATTAATACCAGAATACATAATACCAAGCACGGTATACGAAATGTATGCGTATACAAGTTTACCCGTATCACCAAAATCCGGCGTCAAAAACATAAGTACTGCAGTTAAGCTGAAAGGAACAGCAAGCCAAAGAAAATAGGGTCTGCATTTCCCCCACTTTGTTTGCGTACGGTCAATCATGACACCAATGAACGGCTCGACAATCGCGTCGATTACCCGTGCAACAAGAAATACCACCGCTACCGCACCTGGGTTCAGACCAAACACATCCGTATAGAAGTACATAAGGTAAAGTGTTGTCATCTGGAATATCAGATTTGACGCAGTATCCCCTAGCCCATAACTAATTCGCTCTCTCCATGGCATTTGATTTTCATTCATACTGCCATCCCCCCGCGTCGCATTTTGTTAGCGCTTTCTTAATTGCATTGTACTGAAGCTGATTCTTTTACACTGTCCGTATTTTAACGGAAATAGGGGGCATTTTTATCTTTTAACAGAGCGGAAGCGTTAGGTTGACTATTTGGATACAGATCAACCTTAAAGAGCCTACAGAACAGCAGCATGCAAGTAATTGTAATAAATGCTCCAAATAATTCATCCGTTGCAAAATGATCTCCCATAATCACGCGGCTAGTCGAGGTGCTGATTCCCCGCACTTCCGCACAGACAAGCAGAATCTCCGCAAATACCAGCCCATACCCACGCGTTAAAAGTATAAAGCTCCATTAATGAATTCGGATAGGCGAATAATAACTAAAACTAGGGTAGATTATAACCCTCCTCTTATGTGAAAAAGTGATCAATAAATCGGAAGGATCGTTTATCTACAATAAGCAAAAAAGCCTAATCCCTTGTGCACGTTGGCAGGAGGTTAGGCTTTATGGTTCAAACGATCAGAAAAGGAAATAAACTAACACCACACCTTCGACTACCAAGATCAGTGAAACGATATGTTGTTTCGTATGCTTTAAAAATTTCCAATCAATAAATGACTGAAATCCTAGGGCAATAATTATAAATACAATCCAAAACCACTTCATTCCCGTCCCCTGTACACCATCAGCTATCATTATTACAATTACTGAAATTAATCCAATAAGTCCGATTATTAATTTGCCTTTTATATTTAGCTCATTGCCGTCGTCAGAAAGTTTTTCTTTATCCGGACCAACAATCCATATTCTAAGAAAATAACCAGAAAAGGCAAGGATTAATATTAAAAATGGAATGATCATTCCTGTTGCCCCCATCCTAAGAAGTTATTCATATTTATTTCTTATCATTAATTCTTTGATTTCTCTTAACTCATTTAATATTTCTTTTGAAATTTGTGTACTTCTAGAGTTATCGATGCCTAATTTAATCACGAATACTCCAAGCAAAAAATAGATGACTAGCATTACGATGATACTCAACTTATCTCCACTCCCCTCTTTATCGTTTGATTCTTAAAAGATGCAGTTCGCGATAGCGTAATTATTCCTATGATACCATAATAAGGGTGTGTGATTAACGCATGAGAACTTGTTGCTAACTTGACAAAAGATCTGCATTTTCGATAGTATGGATAATATCTTGATTATCAAGATATTCAATTTAACAGGGTGGTTTGAAACCTGAACAATTTAAACTGAAAAGAGGGACCACAATGGCAGTACTTATTCTATACGCTACAAAATCAGGGGCAACAGAGCAATGCGCAAAGGTATTATCCGACGAGCTCCCTCAGAGTAAGATCTGTAATATTGAAATAGAGAAGCCAAGTCTTGAGGCATTTGATAGCATTATTTTAGGTGCTGGAGTAAGAGACGAGAAGATATATAAAGCGATTCGTGATTTTATCAAAAAAAATAAAGATGAGCTACTAAATAAGAAGATGGGCTATTATATTTGTAACGAAAAACCAAAAACTACTGAGCAACTAATTGAGAAGAATTTTCCGGATGATTTAAAAAAGGCTGCAGTTTGCATCGAATCCTTTGGCGGTTATAAAGCCTATAAGGCTCCCAAAGAAGGTACTGATCAGCTCAAAGGGATTTTTGTAGATAAAATAAAAGAGTTTTCTAAGAATTTTAAATAGAGGAATATAGAATTTTCTAATAAAAATCCTGTTATCCAGATCAATGATCTGGATAACAGGATTTTTTTATAAAATAGAATTGAATGGTTTATTACTACTTGATTGTCAATTCAAACTTCGCACCCACATCGCTTACAAATACAATTTTCCCGTTACTCGGAAGTTTAACTTGCGTAAGACCACTGACAGTAGAGAAATTTACACACACACCATTCGCATCATAAACAGCAAAGGAACCTTTAGGTGGTAGCCCTACTGTCATCAACTTGCCTGATGCTGTCTCAGGTATTTCATACCATCTTGCATATCCATCTGCTTGAATGGTTACCAATGATTGCGGGCCGGCATAGATAGGTTTAATCGCATCCTGTGTAATAAATAATTGGTTTCCAACCTTGAGATACTCCACACCCTCTTTATTTTCAAAAACAATATCCGCAAGATCGCGCCCACCTAAAGTTGGAATTTGCACGGTCATTTCAGCTTTATTCGGCCCGGTTATTTTATTCGAGCCCATATAGCCCGGTGCATCAGGGAACATAGCAATTCCAGCTACTGGCATACTCATGTAAAATTGTGAGCTATACTTCTCGCTGACATCAAAATACAATTTCCCTTGACGCTGCTGCCAAGCTGACAAGACCTCATTGGATAAAGCATTCGCCTCTAGCTTTTCAGCTGCATATTGAGAAAGAGCAGTCTCACCAAGCCCTGGAATGACCCCGTACCCTTGAATCCAAAGGTAGATGCGACCATTGCTTTCCTTCACAAAGCTAACTTTATTAGCACCCGCTGCATCTAAGAATTCACCGTTTGTATTATACGAAAATTTCTGAGCTGGAAATGTAGGTGCCATAATCGAAGATATACTCAATTCCCCAGCTTTTGTAATCTCTATCTTCATCAGTTGTGTAGAATCAGCATAGACACCAGCATAATCCAGCAATTCCTGCGGCATAGCCTCTTTGTTCGAAGCTTTAAATGTAGGTGTAGGTTTTAGTTCCTTGATAACTCCCTTTTCTTGTAGCGCACTGAGCAATATTTCGTTAGCAAGCATCTGATCAGTTGAGCTATCCCCACCAGAAGATACCACAGCTGCTGCCATCTGCTGATCAGGCAATATGACAAGTGAAGTATGATACAGAGTTGTATCCCCTCCCTTTGTCAGAGCTTTGATATCGTACTGATTGAATGGATATAAATTCACACTGTCCCAGCCCAATCCGTACGCAAACGAATTATCTTTTCCTTTCGGCCACATTCCACGCTTGTACTCCTCTTGCTCCATCGCTTTTATTGATTTTTCTGACAGAATCCCCTTCGATCCTCCAGTGAAAATAGTTGCAAAACGCACCAAATCTTCAGCCGTAGAATAGATGCCCCCTGTTCCAATCACGTTAATCGTCTCTTGGGGTAAGGCGGCAGGGTAGGTAGCATTATATACACTTGCCAGCTGTCTAGAATCCACAGAATCTACTGGCGTTTTCGTATGCCCAAGCCCTAAAGGACCTGTAAAATTCTGATGGATGAATGTAGTGAAGTCCATTCCACTGACTTTCTCAACAATCAACTCCGCCAGCGTAAATCCATCATTACAATATACTGAGTAGGCTCCTGGATCTGCCTTTAGGCGTTGAGTTGTCAAAGTCGCTAGCAAGTTATCTTTGGCGATAGAATCAGAATCATTGAATAAGAAAGAGTTTGATAAGTTCGAACCCCCTAGACCTGATGAATGATTCAGTAGCATTCGTACGGTGATTTGCTTATAACGTGAATCTTCCATCGTAAAATGATTCAGATACGATACGACAGGTGCATCCAAATCTACCTTTCCTTGATCAACGAGCTTCATAATAGAAGCGGTCGTATACATTTTACTCGTCGAGCCAATTCCATACATCGTTGTAGTGCTTGGTGCTGTCTTGCTCTCCACATGGCTGTATCCAGCTGTGCCGCTCATAACGATATTATCGCCATCGATAAGAGCATATTGGAGACTTGTCGTCCCTATCTTTTCCGTTAAGAATGCTGCCTTCTCTGCCGCGACCTTCTGAGTGTTCACATATGTTTGCGTTTTGCTACTATCTGCTGCTAATGCATTCGTAGGAAGATAAACTACTAAAAGTAAAAATACCATCAACAGGGATATTATTTTCTTCTTCATACATTCCCTCCCGCTATGAATTTTCCATTCCTTTAAAGGGTAAATTATCCACATGGGAATGTAAAGGACGTTTATATCATTATCTATTCCATTAATTCTACTTTGTCTCCGATTCTGATTTCCCCTGTCTTAACTACAGAAGCGTAAACTCCGAAGTGTAGTTCAAACTCTTGGTTTAGTTTTTTCAATAATTTAGGGTCTCTTTCCTGACTATCCGGGTCCATCGTGATAACCATACATCTCTCACAAAAACTATCTACCTGTAGCTGAACATCTCCTATGGAGAGCTGCCGCCCGATCCAATCCCCTTCGAAAAGAGATTCATCGCTTAGAGCTATAACAAAGTTCCCACGAAACCTGCGCTGATCTAAGGAATGTCCCCACGCAGCCTCTAGCTTCTTCAAACTAGCATCCGTAATGAGCAATATGCTGGCACCATCCACCGATAACAGTTGCGGGTGCTCTGGCTGTGGATGTGAAGCTTTTATACTAGACATGGAAATTCGCGTTTTAGTTTGGCTTTGGATTTCTTCCAATAAATGCTCATCCCACCCAAAGGTTCGTCCATCCGAAGCCCTTACATGAATTTCTCCATTGATAAATTGCGCTTGGTAGGTAAGCATTTTAGGATTATTTCTAGCCGTAAAATACCGCCACCAGCCCTCTTTTGACTCATCATAAAAGGCACAGAAGCGATCCCCTAACATTCCATACGGTTCTATCACACAGGTTTCCAATCGTTCACCTGCAAATGACTTGACTGGATAGCGATTAATTTCTCTGATTTCACCAATGATTGATTGCACGGTACAACGCCTCCACTTTCAAAAAATACAACATATCCTTTAATTCTACCTGAAATCGTTTGACTCTTGCACCCTTATTTTCACAACAACACATAGCTATTTCGAACGATTCTCGATCACATAAAAATTTATATATTTTACTTGAATATATGTTTTATACTATGACTATTACATATAGTGGAAAGAATATGAGAGGTGAATAGCAGTGCGGTCCAATGAATTCCAAAGTTTTGATTTTGCTTTTACACATGCTGTAATTGGAATGGCTCTGGTTTCGTTAGATGGAACGTTCCTAAAATGGAATTCAGCCCTAAGTAACCTGTTGGGGTACGATCATAACGAGTTAATAACACCTTCACCATCTGTCCGAACTCTTCTAAGTCAGATCCATGAAATTGCTGAGCTTGGAAGGTCTCTTTCCTCTATGAACATCCATCCGCATCGATTCCAACAGAACTACTACCTGCCAACCGGACAACTGTTATCCATAGAGATCTCCATATCTATCGTTTCGGATGCTAATGGTGCACCCCTATATTATTTTACTCAATTTGAGAACAAGACCTTGATCAGGCAAATAGAAACTCAGCTGCAAGAAGCGGAGAGCAGTCTATTAGAAAAAGATAAATCATTCCTGCAACTCCTGGAGGGATTACCTCTGACCGTTGTTGTTACAGCAAAAGGGATTATTCAGTATGTGAATTCAGCGGGCTTACAGTTAATCCATGCGGAAAGCCTGAATCAATTGGTGGGTACATCCACTACTAATATTGTAGACCTTACCAATCATGCAATCCTTCAAGAACGAAGGGAAAGATATTACAGTGGTGACACGATTGGCTCTGTTTGCTACTTAATTAATTGCTTAAATGGTCAGCAGAAATTTGTGGATGGATTCACACTTCCGATTATCTTCAATGGAAACATGGCATTTATCGGAATATTTAAAGATGTCTCTCAGCAAATGCTGGAAGAAGAACGGCTAATCCAATCCGAGAAATTATCTACCGCAGGGCAATTAGCAGCTGGAATCGCTCATGAAATCAGAAATCCGCTTACCGCCATTAACGGCTTTATGAAGCTGCTTCGCTCTTCTGAGCGCATGAATGATAAATATTTTTTCATTATTGAGTCTGAATTGAAACGCATCGAATTTATCGTCAACGAGCTGCTGGTCTTATCCAAGCCACAAACGACGCATGTCAGTAAACCAGTGGATTTATTATCTTTACTAGAACAAGTCACCACACTAATGAATGGACAAGCTGCACTGAAAAACCTTCAGATCCTCCCTGTCTGTACAGATCACTCCATTTGGATCCATGGTGAGGCTTATCAGCTGAAACAGGTATTTATTAATTTACTTAAAAATGCGATGGAAGCAATGAATAGTGGAGGAAATATATATATTCATGTGCTTACAAATGAAAGTGAAGCCCGAATCAGCGTGCAAGATGAAGGTTGCGGGATGACAGAGGAACAGATTAAAGCACTTGGTAAACCATTTTACACGACAAAAGAAACAGGAACAGGTCTTGGCTTTATGATCACGCAGAATATTGTACATAATCATGGCGGAGCGATCACTGTAGAAAGTGTTCCTGAGCAAGGCACTACATTTACGGTAACCATTCCAAAAATTTTAGAGCCAGAGGAAGCTGTCATATAACATAAGAAGTTCCGCAATGAATGATCCTTATTCATACTAGTATCCATACCTTCGTAGGGAGGTTCCGCTTAACGAACCATAGTGCACTTATTCCTAATAACAAGCCCATTCCCGGGTAATTTCGGGAGAATAACGGTGCTGGCTCGTTTACGTTACGGCGGCACATTGTATTCGGTTTTTCGCAT